>JARIHB010000153.1 GCA_029288515.1 Candidatus Saccharimonadota bacterium
ATACATAGCAATAGATAAATGACCGTCAGCAAGATGGGGAATGCCAACAGCAGCGTGCTGAATGAATCCTGGTTCTCCGCTTCCTGGCCGAGATCGAATTGCAAGGCCGACGATTCGAGGCCGTAGCTGCGGATCTTTTCGGCGGTAAACTCTTTGTTTATTGCTGTTTTGGCTAATTCCACCAGTGCAGACGTATCTGTACCATCAAACTTACCGGTAACCGATACGAACGCTTTGCCGTCGTTGCGTGTATAGACGTCGCTGTTTGATACTGCCGCTGTCGTAATGTGGGCTTTTTCACCGCTTACGCGCGTCAGTTCCAAACCGTTCATATAGGTACGTACGTCATTGGCAAGCCGCAGGGCGTCTACCCGGTTGCTCGCGTCGATGGTTACCGTAAACGCCGAGGCTGGCGGCCCGATATCTATCTGGTTGATTTCCACCGCGGCGCCCCGGAAACCGTTAAATGTACCCCGTAGTTTATCCACCAGCTGCACTGACGTCGGCTTGCGGTCTTTGTACGACACCAGGTGTACCGTGAGTGTTGAGGAACGTACATTACCCATGGTGTAATAGGCGCCGTCAATCATAGTATCACCCAGTGTATCGCCGGCCAGTCTGTCGGCGCGTGCCGCAATTGTTTGTGCCTGCTGAATGGTGGTGCCAGGCGCGTAGGTGAGTTGTACGGTGATGCCGTTAGTGTCCTTGCTGGGCGGGAAAATATTGAACGTTACCTTTTGAAATATATACCCGCCGGCGCCGATAAAGGCCAAGCCGATGAAGACGGCGGTGAGGCCTACTCCAAATAATTTTTTGCGGGAATGCTGCGCCCAAAGCATCGGCTTGGCGATCGCGGCAGCAATACGATGTTCAAGGTTGGCGGCGGGTTCGTGGACGTGCTCTGCTCCCATGTGCTTCTTACCGAGCAATATGTACTTGGCAAATAAGGGTATAAAAATCAGCGCTACCAGTAGGCTGGTTATGAGCGCCGAGATGATGGTAACCGGTATGGCACGAATAAAGCTGCCCAGAATACCGCCCACAAATAGCAGTGGCGCAAAGCTGAGCGCGGCTGTCGAGGTCGCCGCGATCATGGCGCGGCTGACCTTACGCGTGGCTTCATGGACTGTTTCGCGCGGGTCGTGTTTGCGCCGCCGCTGGGCGTCAATGGCTTCAACCATAATAATGGTATCGTCAACAATCAGGCCCAGGCATAAAATAAGCGAGAACAACGTTATTGTATTTAAAGTGTAGCCCACCACGTACAATAGCCCCAGCGCAATTGCGAGTACCGTCAGCATGGCAATGACGGTAATAAGGGAGGCGCGTGCTGCAATCACAATCGAGCCGATAATCAGTACCGCCAGCAACCCCTCCAGAAGCGCCTTTTGCAGCTCACTAATCTGCTCTTTGATGTCGTTGGCGTACGTGGCGCTGATAGCTGCCCGGTATGGCGTGCCGGATTGCTGTCGGTTGTATTGGTCGACAATCGCCTGCAGCTTGCCATCCAGCTTGATGGCATCACTGCCCTCTCGCTGCATAACGCCAACACTCGCGGCATTGTAGAATCTATTGGTGCCATTTTCGCGCACAGCGTAGCGATCAAATTTATCCTGGGTACTTACTGATCGGCCAGTTGCCGGGTTCACGCCTGATGCATACTGGTCGATGACACTCACGCCTTCGATGTCGGGCAGCGACTTGGCTTTAATGTCTGCTGCAACTTTGGCACCCTCTAACTCAAGCTGCTTGGCAGTGGTTGACGGGTCGGTTGAATATACGGAGATAACTACGTTGTCACCACGCTCAGTGAAGCCGAAGCGGGGCGTGCTGGTGCTGATAGTCGCCTTTTGCGGCAGCACGCGGGCGTCCTGGATACGTTTTTGTATGGCCTTGCCTGCCGCGTTGGCGTCAGTGCCCTCTTTATATTCCACTACCACGGTGTAGAGCATGGACTGAGAGGTGGCCTGTACGTTCTTTACCCGGCTGTCCCTAAGTACTATGTCGCTGATCGGTTTGGCTACCTGGCTGTCAACCTGGCTGGCGTTGTTTACAAAATAGGTGCCCGTGATCACCGAGAACGGCACAGCAATACTCGGGAAGCCTTCCCGCTTTAGGAGCGTCGTGTAGCTGACGATACCGAATACCGTCAGACACAGCCAGATGATCGCCACCGTGCGCGAACGATCGAATATAAATAAGCTAAACCGCGGCAGCAGCCGGTCCTGGCCGTCTTTGCTATATATATGTTTCACACTTTTCACAGCGCTCCCCCAGTTCTCACCCTACGTGGCCTTATGTATATAGTATCAGCCCAACTGTCGGGCGGCCAAACTACTGTGTAAATATACAACCGGGTATTGCCTTGCGTAACATTGGTGGCGTACATTGTGTAGAAGATATGGCTCAAAAAACACATACACCGGATCCCAATCCCGCGGACTTTATTCAGGAACTGAATATGAATGGTCTGCAAGGCCGCATGCTCCGCCTTCCTGCTGCAAAGCCGGGTAACAACCGTGAACTGTTAGTGGTATATGGCCACCATGCCAAGCTGGAACGCTGGTGGGGCCTGCTGCAAAATTTTGCAGCATATGGCAATGTTACCATGCCCGATTTGCCAGGGTTCGGCGGCATGGATAGCTTTTATAAGATCGGACAAAAGCCGACGCTTGATAACCTGGCAGACTACCTAGCTTCGTTTATCAAACTGCGCTACAAACGCCGCCGGTTGATCATTGTGGGTATTTCTTTCGGCTTTATTGTAGCGACACGCATGCTGCAACGGTATCCCGAACTAGCAAAGAAAGTTGATGTGATAATAAGCTGTGTGGGCTTTGCGCACAAAGACGACTTTACGTTCTCGAAAATGCGCATGGTATTTTACCGTACAGCCGTTACCCTTATATTGACGCCGGGCATCACCCAGTTGTTCCGGCTGGTGGCCACCAGCCCGTTTGTGCTGCGCTATGCCTATACCCGGACGCACAACGCCCGTCATAAGTTCGAGGCCGCGGCTGCGGATGGTCTGGATATGTTCAATGCAGTGCTGGATACCGAGATTGAGCTATGGCGTATCAACGATATGAAAACCCACATGTATACCACGCGCGAATTCCTATACCTAGATAACTGCCGACAGCAAGTTGATGTGCCGGTATGGCATGTGGCCACCAAGGGTGATTACTATTTTAACAATCGCGTTGTCGAGCAGCATCTGCGCATAATTTTTAGCGATTTTAAAGGCATGGAGCTTGATCTGCAAACCCACGCCCCCAGCGTAGTAGCCACCAAGAAAGAAGCGGCGGCCTTCATTCCACCAAGGTTGCGCCGCCTGTTTGCGCAGCTCAAGTAATCAAGCATGGTACAATAGGCCAGTATGAAGATTGGATTAGTCTGCCCGTATAGCGTCCTCCGAGGCGGCGGGGTTAAAGAACATATCCTGGCAGTCCAAGCCGAGCTGCGGCGCCGCGGTCACGACGTCTACTTTATAACGCCGCGTCCTTCAGATCACGACGAAGAGCCCGAAGACCATATGATATTTATTGGTGCGTCCATCGATTTTAACTCCCCCTTACACACCACCAGCCAGGTTTCGGCCACCGTGGGTGAAACAGTCGAGCGCATGCTGGCCGAAGAGCGGTTTGACGTGCTGCATTTCCACGAACCGTGGGTGCCCATGCTGAGCATGCAGATTTTAAGCCGTTCAAATGCTGCCAATGTAGCCACCTTCCATGCCAAGCTGCCCGAGACTATGATGAGCCGCACCATGGCGAAGGTCATTACGCCGTACACTAAGCCGATCCTCAAATATATTGACGCCTTCACTGCCGTGTCGGACGCCGCGGCCGATTATGTGTGCTCTCTTACTGACGCATCGGTGGCTATCATTCCCAACGGCATTGGCAAGCAGTTTAAACCGCCCCGTTCGTTTAATGACCGCCGCAAACACAAGACGGTGCTGTACATCGGGCGCCTGGAAGGACGTAAGGGAGTGAAATACCTGTTGCACGCTTTTCAGCAAGTACAGCAACGCTGTCCTGATGTATCTTTAGTGATTGCCGGCGATGGTCCTGACCGCGAAAAACTCGAAATGCTGGCCGCTGACCTGGAACTGCGGAATGTCGACTTTAAGGGTTTTATCAGCGAAGAGCAAAAAATCAAGCTACTGCAAACCAGCGACCTATTTGCCGCGCCGGCGTTGTATGGCGAAAGTTTCGGCATTGTGCTGTTAGAGGCAATGGCATCCGGCCTGGTAACAGTTGCTGGCGACAACCCCGGCTACGCTTCAGTTATGCAGGGTTTGGGCGCAATCTCAGTGGTTCATCCAAAACATACAGCTGAATTCGCCCGTCGCATTGAATTGTTGTTGTACGAAACCGATTTACGCAAACTGTGGCGCGAGTGGGCTGCAAAAGAATTGCCGCAATACAGCTACGAACGCATTGTTGATCAGTATGAAGCGGTCTACAAACGGGCGATAGCTGAAAAACATGCGTAAGCTCAAAGTTGGTCTGGTTTTTGATGACTCGCTTGATAAGCCGGATGGTGTACAACAGTTTGTGCTGATGCTGGGCGAGTGGCTGGCGGATGAAGGACACGAAGTGCATTATTTGGTTGGCCAAACAGCGCGCACCGACCTGCCCCGGCTCCATTCGCTGAGCCGTAACGTATCCGTGCGTTTTAATCATAATCGTATGGCAATACCGCTGCCTGCTGCGCGCAAGCCGATTCGCGAGCTGCTTGCACAGGAGCAGTTTGACGTACTGCATGTGCAGGTGCCGTATAGCCCGGCGTTGGCCGGCCGCATTATTAGTGCTGCCGGAGCACAGACGGCGGTCGTTGGCACGTTTCATATCGCTCCGCACTCATCGCTGGTAACGGCGGCTAACCGTTTATTGGGACTGTGGGTACGCAGCACCCTTCGCCGTTTTGACGCTATGACCGCAACCTCGGTGCCGGCGCAGCAATTTGCCCGCCAGACGTTTCGTATTCCCAGTGATGTGGTGCCGCTGCCGGTCCGTCTCGACCGATTTTATGATGCCTCTCCCCTGCCGAGCCTGGCGGGCGGTAAAAACGTTGTCTTTCTGGGGCGGCTGGTAGAGCGTAAGGGGTGTCAGCACCTGCTGCATGCCGTAGCTCGGCTGCAACGCGAAGGCCACTGGCCACCGGATACGCAGGTGTATATCTGCGGTAAAGGGCCACTGGACCAACAGCTGAAGCGCTACGTACACACCCATGGGCTGGCAAGCATTGTAACGTTTGAGGGTTTTATATCCGAAGAAGATAAGCCGCACTACCTGGCTGCTGCCGACATAGCTATCTACCCCAGTACTGGAGGCGAAAGTTTCGGCATCGTCCTTTTGGAAGCCATGGCCGCCTGCCGCGGCGCCGTACTGGGCGGCAATAACCCAGGGTATGCCAGCGTGCTGGCGCCGCACCCCGAAAGCCTATTTAATCCGCACGATACCGTCAGCTTCGCTCATTTGCTCCTTTTGTTGCTGACTGACGATGTCAAGCGGGCGGCATACCATACCTGGCAGCGCCGCTACGTGCGCCAGTTTGACGTCCCGGCAGTTGGCAAGCAGTTTATCGCTGTCTACGAGCGGGCGTTGCACAACCGGCAACAGTAGGTAATAATACCAATATGTTTAAACTACAAGCCAAAACAGACACTCCAGTGCTAACCGAAACCGTTAATCTGAACATTCCCAGCCGCGTGGTAGTGCGCGTCGTGTTGGTTGTTATAGCGGCTATGATTGCCTTGGCGGCAATCCACCAGGCGTCTCATGCGTTGGTGCTTATCTTTACCGGCTTTTTCCTGGCGCTTGCCCTGAACGGCCCTGTACATTGGCTGGCGATTCGTATCCCTGGCAAGCGGCGCGGCAGCCGGGTGCTGGCTACGGCGCTGTCGTTTTTTGTGGTTATCCTATTATTGGCTGCCTTCCTGTTTAGCATTGTGCCGCCGCTGGTAAAACAAACCAGTAGTTTTGTGAGCACCGTGCCCGATCTGGTACAAGATTTACGTCAGCCAGATAGTACCGTAGGCAAGCTGGTGGAGCGATACCATTTGGAAGGCCAGATAGATCATGCCACGCAGCAGGTATCAAGCCGTCTGGGCAATATTGGCGGTGCGGCGTTGTCGAGCCTTAGCAGAATCGGCAGCAGCTTGTTCTCGGTGCTGACGATACTGGTATTGACGTTTATGATGCTGATAGAGGGACCGCATTGGGTACGCTTTTTCCGCGAGTTGTTGCCACACGCCCATAGAAGCCGCGCCGATCGCCTGGCGGGTGATATGTACCGCGTAGTAAAAGGCTATGTAAACGGCCAGGTGGTCTTGGCGTTGATTGCCTCGTTGATGCTTTTGCCAGCGCTGCTTATACTGCACATCAGTTATCCGGCAGCACTAGTTGTGGTGGTGTTTATCTGTGGCCTTATTCCGCTTGTGGGACATACGATCGGCGCCATTATTGTAACGATTGTCGCCCTGTTTACATCGCCATGGTCGGCAGTGATTATCCTGGCCTACTACATTTTGTATCAGCAAATCGAAAATTACATTATTCAGCCGCGTATTCAGGCTAACAGCACCAATATGTCGCCTTTACTGGTATTTATGTCGGTGATTATCGGTGTGAACTTTGGCGGCTTGTTCGGCGGGCTGGTGGCTATCCCGGTTGCTGGATGTATACGTATTGCCGTACTTGACTATCTGCGTGGCAAGCGCGTCATAAGCGAAGACGCTTACGCCGAAAGCACGGGCAAGCGTGAGCCGGGCGAGGCGGCTCACGGCGCCGGCGCCTGATGTATTGGCTCCTTAAGCTAGGGAGATGTTACAGACGCGTCCATAGTGGGCCGTCCGGAGTGTCTCGCACTAGTATACCCTGGGAGACGAGAGCAGCGCGGAGCTCATCAGACTTGTCCCAATTTTTGGACAAGCGGGCTTGAACACGATCAGCAATCATATCTTTTTGGTGATGGGTAATGTCCGGACGACCGGACAATCCTAAGCCGAAGATGCGGTCGATAACATTCAGCAGCGGTCCAATCTTTTCAGCGTCCACACCTTTGGTTTCGGCTTCGTTGGCAAGCGCAGCGATGCAGCTGAAGGCCCGTGGCGTGTCAAGGTCATCCTGCACAGCCGCCATAATGCCTTTCAGCCCATTTCTGTAACTATCATCGAGACCTGTTTTGTGCGCTAGGCGCTGATGCTTCAGATCGGCCCAGGCACGCAGGTTTTGGAGTAGGTTTTGTGCCGCTTCCAAACTTTCCCAGGTGAAGTTTACCTGGCTGCGGTAATGTGACTGCAGTATTTTTACGCGGAACGCTAGCGGGTCGTAGCCCTTACGGATGATATCTTCCAGGGTAAAAAAGTTTTGAGCGGACTTGCTCATTTTTTTGCCGTCTACCAGGA
>JARIHB010000188.1 GCA_029288515.1 Candidatus Saccharimonadota bacterium
GGCACATTGAGATCCTGCAGCACTTCGGTAAATTTCTGACAGACTAGCCGGGGTGTTATTTCCAGCTCAGCGGGATCAGACTCATCGGTATGATTTATTTCTACGGGTGTTTTCAGAATAGATGTAGTATTTTCAACAACAGTAGGCATGAAGACTTCCTTGGCAGCCTCGATTGGAGGCGCAAGAGGTGTTGCACTACGCCGGGGAGTGGACTGCGCTGCGGCTGGCGCTGCGGGTTTCGTCTCGATTTCGACAGCGGTATTACTGTTGGTGGCTACTTCCACCGGCAACGCTTCGGCCACTGCTACTGGCTCTATTGGTGCTGCGATTTTTGCTTCGTAGTCCGCCAGCACGGCTATCTGCAGTTGCTCAGGTTCTGGGCGTAGTACTAGATGAGCCGGAGCAGGTACTGGTTCGGCAGTGGTCTGTTCTGACGTCAGTTCAGGGGTAGGGAGCGTATACATGTCTTGTTTAAGGGTCGGTTCCTCTGTAACCGCCAGTGTTTCAGCTGCAACCACCGGCTCATGTATTTTAGAGACGACGATTTCTTCGGTCTTTTCAATCGCCAGTGCGGTCGGCGTGGCAGGCGATGTAACAACAGGCTCTGTATCCTTGGTGGGCTGTTCAATAGGGACTGCCTTCGCCAGTCGCTGTTGGCGGCCCCTTGCAGCCATTCGTTCGGCTACGCCAGCTTGGGCAAACATCTGGCCAGCCTGCTCCAGACTTAGCTTGCCTAAGGCGGGACATACACCGCGGGCCTGGTCAAGCGTCCCCTCATATATGCGGCCATTACCGTGGTCGACGGTAATCACCTCCGCCTGGGGGGCTGGTCCCGGCGCGGGCGCGCTTTCGGCGGCGTCAGCTTGCGGTAGCACTGCCGGAGCAGTTACCTCCGACGCAAGTAACTGCTCGGCAGGCAATGCTGCAGGCGGCGCGGCTATATCAACCTGTTGCTCCACCTCATGCACCCTAGCTTACGTCAGCGTTGAATCGCGGCTCACCAAAAAAACCCTGCAGCATCATCGCTATATAGGCCCGGTCTTCGGCGTAGGTGGGGCTACCAGAGTCTGTACTCAAAAAGCCTGTCAGCGTATCTTCTGTATGCTGCCGGCTCTCTGGATTCCGGTACATATCAAGAAATTTCCCCCCGGTAATTGCCGTACCGTCAGCTCCAATAGCAGGAGAGCCATCGGGATAATTTAATGGCATATCTGCGCAATGTCCGTATCCGAAATCACTTAAAACCCGCATTTCAGTGCGGAGCGGAGCAGGTTCTGTTTCTTGGGGAGACATAGAAATATTCAATAATCCTTATGCCTATACTATACAATACGTATCAGGCTACTAAAATACATAACAGCACAGATCATCACAAGGAGCACTCATGGCACGTCAACCGGCACCGGCAGCAACATTTAAGCAAGGTATGATTGCAGCGGTCGTGGCGCTGTTTGCATTACAGCTGGCAACACTGGGGCTGTTGGCTCGCAGCCATCACAACACTCAGGTTAACGCCGACGAAACCACCCATCTTATTTATAACGAACTGGATTACGCCAACCAGCAGTTGTCACTATCGGTCCTGCCCAAGGAGAACAAGCTATATCTGCCGGAATTAAACCTGACTGTACCGTTTAGCCAGCTAAATCGCTCACTGCGTTACACCTATGAAGAGGGCACGACCGGCAATGTACGCATTAGTTCGGCTAATATGACAGACCATGCTATGCACGTCCAAAGCTGCAGCGACATGGTACGCTTGCGCATCGAAGACAAACCGGACGCCTATAGCCCGTCACAGCCCTTGTACGCTACGGTAGCTCTCAGTGACGGCCGCAACCTGCAGGTATACGCCAGCACCACCAAAGACTGTCAGCAGGCATGGCTACGGTCAGCCGTCACACCGCAAGCCATCGCCGAACAGTTCAAAGCCGCGGCTTTGTACTAGCTCTTCTAATAGTCCAACCCGGTACCAACGGGCGCATCGGTTAAGCCGAGCGTCTCCAAGATGTACACTGCGAAGTAGTGTGCGCCTCGGGGCGTACACGGCATACCTGTCAACTTGTCATAGAGCCCGGGCCTGATGCTGTTAATCTCATCAATCACTTGTTCTTTGGCACCAATGTCAGTGACAAGCGCCTGCATGGCATGGCGCAGGCCAGGGGTGCGGTTGCACAGTAAATCAAACCCCAGAGCAGCTTTGCTAAAACTGTCATACTGCACATATGGCTGGCCCCTATCGGCAGGATTACCTGTTATATCAGCCTTGTCGGCTATGCCAAGCATATATTCCAAAGGGAGCATCAGGCGTCCGGTTTGCAGGTCCACGTAAGGTGTGTCGTAGATGCCGCATGAGAATCCAGTCGGTGGTTTATCTGGAGCAGTAGAGGCTATTATATCGTTATCGTTCCCCTCTCTCATTGCAAGCGAAGGCGAAGCTATAAGTGATGCGGCCTCCTTGCCGAAGCTGTTGGCATACCCCCACGCCAAGAGCGCGCCATACTCCTTAAGGACTCCACCTTCCGGTCGTACGTCAACGAGATTACCGCAGGATGGCACCACTGGATCATGCAAAGGTCTGCCCAGTAGTAGCAACTCACCCCCTCCCATAGTCACCAGCGTCCGCTTACTGGCTGCCGCAGCCAATACGCCGCCCGTCAGCGCAGCCTGCAGCATAGGATATGAGCCAAGCGTTTCAGTGCTTTCTCCGGCGCTAACTAATACACGGCCATCCCTTGTAACAGTCGGGCTACCCTCCGACGAAAAATTCCTTAGCTCTTCCTCGCCTACTACAAAAAGGCGATCGCCGGCTATCTGGTCGCCAAACGTCCTTACCAGGATCTGCTGGGCGGTATCCAGCTCTTCGCGAAACCTCTCATTCTGGATCGGCGTATGCGCAAGAAAGCTGTCCACTCTTTGGGTATCTCCGTCGAGCTCTTTCTGCGCCATCCTGGCAGCCCGACGGGCGAATCTCCCCTCAAACAGCCCGCTGCCCATGTACAGTCTCTCATCGTGGGCGTAATGAATATGGCTCCAATGCAAGGACGGCTGCGCCGCAACGTCAGCACGCGTGCCGTTGTCTCGCTCAGCCACCACTGGCGGCCGTTCGGTGCCGGTAGGCTCGGTAGGCAGGAAGCCAGACGATGGCAGCGGGTCATGACCCTCCCGGGATGTAAAATCAGGGATGTCATAGCCGTGGAAAAATTTGTCTGGTAGGTCGTCCGGGCTCTCAAGTGACATATATGGTATAGTACTGCGAATATTTCAGTTTTCCAAGGGGTTAGCGCAGCGTACCGACAGTTGCTTCGCTCAAACCAACGGCGCCCAAAATGCGTTTCGTGCCATAGAGGAAACCGACGGGTGTGTTGTCAATCTGGTGCAGTTCATCGTATAACCCCGGATCGATGCCGTTGATATGGTCAGCTATCCGCTGCTCTGCATCAGGGTCGCGAATATAGTCAGCCATAGCTTGGAAAAGACCAGGTGATTGTGCGTCCATAAGGTCAACCCCCAGGGCAGCAAGGCCGGCGGGCCGGGGCTTGACGACAACCGTTCCACCCTCCGTATCGCCGCCATGAGGTGGCAGTACTGCTACTCCGCCTGCATAACGGAATGGCACATGTATTCTATTGGCCGGGCCGCTCAGATATGGTACGCCGGAAGACTCATCTGCGTACCCCAGCTGGACTCGTACTCTACCACCGCCACCAAGACGAGTCATGACCACCTCGTCCGGCGGCACTTCCGCCGGGAGGGGTTGGCCGTGTTCCGCTACACGACGGATAGCGTAGCTGTCTGCAAATCCATCAGCCAAAAAACTGCTTCCCATGCGATCAGTGTGAACCTTATCGGTTATGGGACGGCGCAGCACGCCTCGAGGCAGTTCGTCTACGCGGTAATCTTCGCTTTCCTTGCCCGCCTGCTCAAAAACGATAAGCCCGCTCTCATGCATACCAGCCATATACGCCCCTTCATAAAATCCGCGGCGTAACAAAAAATTTGGGCCATATAGCTGCGCCTCGGCCGGGTTAACACTCATTATTACCATGTCCGGATAACTGGGGGCATTATTGTTACCAAAGAATATATTGCTGTAGTCGTTGTGATCCAGGACTACTATCCGCGTATTATCCGCCGCGTCGCCAAAGTCCGCCGCCAGCACCGACTGGAGCGTATCCAGTTCATCAGGGTAGCGGTCGTTTACTGACGGCGTTTCGGCCAGACATACATCTCGAAAGTGGACACGTTCACGCAAGTATCTCTCGTAAAACTGTATGGCCCTATCAGCGCCGTCGTCCGGGCGGTCGCCCTCGTGCACTTCGCCGCCAGCATAATAGAACCGCCTCATACGCTCAGGATGGTAATAGTCGGCCGGCGACAAGGGCGTGTCGGCAGTTTCAGGAGGCACATCAGTCGACCGGGTAGGTAAAAATTGAGGCACCTCTAAACCGCCGGTGCCGCTGTCAGATGGCGGCCTGTCAAAACTACCGAAACCGAAATTACCGTTGTCAGGACCTGATTTGTCACCCATTTCAAAATGCATAGACACATAATAGTACAAAACGCCGACGAAGTCCTTTACCATGGGCTGGTTTGCGCTGTGTACCGGCGTGCGATATTTGACCTACTAGTATATAATATGTTATAATTATGCATATGAATCGTCTCCGTTCTGCTGTAGTACATCTGGCGCATGCCGTCCGGCACCATATGGTGGTGTCCGGTATTGCGATTATGGGCGTACTGGGATGCATCGGCGGAGGCATTGCACTGGCCGCCCACCATACCGATACGCCCGTGCCTGCTGCCACCACTCACGCTGCAGCGCGCCAACAGGGCAGTGTACAGGCTGCTGAAACAGCAACGAGCAATACTTCACAAGATCCTAGTGCCAGTACGCCATCCAATGCTATTACACCAAAGACCGTCAGCCCTCGGGCGGCTATTCCGGCCAGCCAGAAACGGCTGATAATCAGTCCGGCGTCGTTTACCGTCAAGGCGGGGGCATCATACAACGGCATCACCATGAAGAGTGACGACGGCAAAGGTGTAAACATGCCCATGGTCGGCTCCGGCCCGCAGGGCATCTTTACCAATTTCCCTGCCGGCCCGGCCAAGGCCTCCTGGGGTGGCAACATCATGGCTATGAACACCGTCCAGCCCGGCACCTACACGGTGACGTTCAAGGCTCAGACCGACCGTACTGACTGGTACAGTGGGACAGTAACTATTACAATCCTGCCGACGGGCACAGCTTCGGTTGCAGTACAACAGACAGGCTATGATGCTGCGTCGGACGCCATGATCTTCAGTGTTAAGTTGAACCGGCAAAATGGATATACATTAGCGGTCGACCGCTGGTTTGCCATCGACATTGGCAATACGCTGGAATGCCCTTTCAGCGAAATCGGTCCGGATACCTACGAGGTGCTTTGCTACCATGCCCAGGGCGCCAGGCCAGCTACCGGCAGGCTCGACGTAAACATCTTTATGGCCAACAATGGCCCGGTATTTTCCGGCAGTACCTCATTTACCCTGCCGCCAAAACAGTAGAAAATATCACAAGCAGCGGCTTGCATAAAGCGCTATAATACAAGGTAGCTATGGGAGCATGCGGCGCAGGCTGTATAGCACCCAGGCTTTACGTAAAGCACTTTTGGCAATCACACTTCGGTCCCTGTGCGCCTCATATACACTCAGCTTTATCTGTAGAAGACGCCGGGACGGTGGCAAACTTCACAACAGACAGCTTCTTACCCTCAAACCCGTTCAACTGCATGAAGATGCCAGTTGTTTTTTAGTAACCCGCAAAGAGGATATGTATATGCAGGCAAAACGCGCAATCAATTGGGCTGACTATGAAGAAACACCTATCACACCATCTACCAGTTCACTCGTAACTGGCGTAAACGAACACATGCTATCAGGGAGGCTTGCCGCCTTCATGCGTACCAGAAAGGTCAAACCGTTTGGCACGCCTTTTCTGCGGCGAGTAAGGTAACGAGTAAGGTAAACCGTTTCCCCTCCTACGTCAGATCACGCAGTGTACCAATGCCCAGCGACCGGGCCACCCGCGCCACCAGATTATGGGCGGCAGGGATAGTAAACGGCGCCTGGCGGATCTCCTCGAAAAGGCCGGGCATTGTGTCGTTTAACCGTAATGCCGCCTCAGCCACATCTCTATCGCGGCCCCCGGTATTACGCATAACAATGTCGGTCATATAGGCCATGAGGCTGCCCGGCCCAAATAGTATGGAAGCATTGGACTCACGACTCCCCTCACGTACTTCAGCGGCCATAAGATACTTAGCCGGCACATTTATATGAAAGCCATCGTCGACTGGGACAACCACCTGCCTGTTAGTGTGTGTTTCGGGCACAAAGGCAAGGCTGCCGCCGCCGGCAATAGGCATATGCATCACCGTACCCTCCAAGCGTGTAGGCGTACCAGCGATATCGTTGGCCTGCACGCGATAATGTTCGGCTGCCATTTCTTCCAGCAGTTCGCCCAGCACCCGCTCAGGATCTTCAGGTGTCGGGGCGTATTCTATAAGCCCGCCGGTGCGTATAACATGCATGTCTGCCGGTAAGCCTTCCGGCGCCTGGCGGTCGGTGGTCACAATCAGCAGCTGCTCAGGACGGGAGGCATGCGAGCCCTCGTGGAGTCCAACTTGTTCGATATAGCGCGTACCATACGCGTTCATGTTATCTCTACCTGCAAAAATGAGGATGTGCCCATCCACTCTCATACCAAATTCTTCACCAGGGTCGGGGCTATAGCCGGTCATATGCAGTACCGGCCCTATAAGCTCATCGGGAACAACTATCATGGGTACGTCAGCTGTGTCGGTACCATAGTCGCGTAGCAAACGTCGTTTTATAGAAATAATCTCGCCGTAGTCAGCACTGTGCTCACCTAACCCCAACCTTTCAAATATCGCAGCATTACGTTCCATACGTTCTTGCTGATCCTCAACTGCCTCACCAATGAAGTCCTGCACCTCCTGGCTCGGGTGGGGGGCGTCAATCAGCTGGCCGTCAATGTATTGGAGTTGCCGCACGCGTACTGGCAGCGGCGTGCCCAGTTCCGAATCCGGGGCGCGCAAGGTAACTTCGAAGGGCGGGCTGACTGGCTGGGCAGGGCGGTCGCGGTCATCAGGGGGTAAGAAGTGCGGACCGTCAGGCGGTGGGGCATATGCACCGCCATCGGCTGCCGATCGGTGCGGGTCATCGGCTCCATTGTTATCGCCTGTCTCAAAATGTGTCATATACGACTCCCGCCTCTCTGCTACATCTGTCCATATGCTGCGCTGCCGCTAAAATTTGTGAATCTGCGTGTCATTTACGTACATGCCAGCCGTGCCATCGGGGCGTACATGGACAGTAAGGGAGGCATTGCCCTCGTCCGATACCGTATATGATGCCGTTTTTACCTTGGCATTATGCGTCATCGTTAAGTGAGTACCGGTGCGTACCACATCTGTCGTGACAGTGGCCCCAACATTCACAGCATGCGCGTCACTTGGATCCTGAAGATACTGGGGGCGCAGGCCGCTAAAACGAGCTACAACAAAAGCCAGTCGCCGCAATCCCGGGTTGTTTGTTGCCTGTACGGTAAACATACGCATCAGGCGGGAAGTTACTACTGCAGGTGTACCATCGCTGCCGACCTCCTCGTCATTCAAGTCGATGTCAGGGGTGTAGTGCGAAACATACGCTTCGCGGCGGCCATCGGCGTACAGCGCCAGTCCGCCAACAGCCGTAGAGCCGGTAAGGTCGCCAGTAGAAAGAGCGCCCTCCTGACCGGTCCTTAAGCGTATCATTGCGTTTGCGTTTGCAGGCACGTGCAGCTCGTGACCTGCCGACAGCTCCTGTTCGTATAATATCTTCGGCACGCTATCAGGATCGTAGCGGTCATGATGTTTATACGGAAGGGCGGGCAGGCCCGTGTCATAATGCTGCGAGCCTTCAACGAGTGAGTCCAGGTCAAGCAGCCGCTGAGCACGGCCATCCCTCAACATACGGCTGCTACGGTGCAGCAGTGTCTGAATACCCGCAGCCATGTCATGGGGTGGCGGTAACGTGCCAAAATCTTGGGGTAATACTATAAAATCGCTCATATCTACGGGTTGTGTATCTGCAGGTTGTGTAACGCCCGCTTCTGTATCATGTGGTGGTTGTTCGTCGAAACGGTCCATGACCACCAGTATAGTACGGCTTGCAATGTTTCCCTATGTAAAATGTAAAAAATTATCGCAGGTCGCGCAGAGCGTAACTACTTTGCGATTGCATAATGGCGGTCATACGGTGTACAAGCACGTCGACGTCACAGTCGCTCAGGTTGATGCGACTATCCAGCGCGTGTTGGATACCTTTATCGAAACTTGGCAGCAGAGCTGCCAATCCCGGTAGGGTAAAATCATGCGGCGGCAGCTGTCCCATGAGCGTAAACACACCCCGCTCCTGAATAAAATACTGCTGCACATCGGCCATAGTATCGCCACGCGGCTTATGGGCCACGGTTACGAGCAGCGTCTCAGGGCGCGTTGCCATCTGACGCACAGCTACCATATCACCTTCCGGAGCTAAGAACAACACACCGTCCAGTTCACCGGTGGGGTTACGATGGCCGATGCTGGCGTTAAAACGGCCCTTAAAATGCTCATCAGCAGCCACGGCCAGCAGCCCGGCAGCAACCTTGTACGCACGGCCCGCCATATACTCCGGCTCAAGCAATTGATTACCGATGAGTAAATTTGGGCGCAGCGAAGCCAGCCCTATAAACACACGACGTGAGGTGAGGTGATCGACGCCCAATATAGGGCGGTCAGCAGTCAGGCTATTATCCGGCGATGTATGAGCGGCGTGCCGCAAAGCCTTGCTTAAGAAATAAGCGACGGGCTCCAGGTTACCGCTTATGTTCGACGCCTGCGGGAGTTCCAACAGGCCATAATAATGAGCATGTCCGCGGCTGGTGGGCAGGTTAAGCGCTACACCCTCTACACGGCGGCCACCCCACTCGTCCTCAGAGGTGACCGCACCATGATGCATAGACCGGACCCTTGCATATGCCAGCGGCTGACGGCGGGCCTGCTCCATTGCTTGCTCGTCTTTAGCATTGATAAGCTCATCGCTGACTATAATTGCATTTACCGCTCCATGCGCAACACGGTCAACCCAGCCGGCTATTCGGTACTCGGTGTTGTCCGGCCCCAGGGTAACCGGCTGACGTAAACCGCTTGCCATACCGACTCCCACTTCATGGCTACCCTCGCTGAATACCACGATGCCGCTGGCAGCAATCTCGGCAACATACGTCTGTACTTGTGCTCTGCTAAGAGAAGTCCATCGCGATGTTTCTGGTGCTTCTACCGACATACATACCTACCACAGCACAGTACCAGCATCTCTCCAAATTCGCTAGCGGATAGCTTACTATTCTCCAGCTGCAGCCATCTTGCGTTTCAGCCCGGCAGGCGGTACCATACATGTACACGTTTATGCTTTTGCGGCAGAAAATAAACACAACAGATATGCATTTTTTTGGTCACTACATGCATCGTCCAGGTGCTCTTTCGCGGCGTTTGAAGGTGGGCATGCTGCATGCCTGCCTAGCGATCGCGCTGGCCGTGTGCACGCCCAGCGCGGGTAGCAGCGCTGCCAGCATGCAGGCACCTCACCGTACTCCGCCGGCATCCAGCACCATAGCCATCGTGCCTGCCCGTAGCCTGAACGCCTAGGAGGCGGACCTATTTTTTTAACCCTCTTATGAGAGTATTATGAAACGAGTGGCAGACCATGCCAACTAAGGGGATACGCTGTGGGGCAATCACTGATAGATTACCAGAAACTATTTCATACCCTGCCGACGCGCTTTATTGTATTTGCCACCGATGACCCGGTGTTTACTATCGTCGAAGAAAGTGACCAGCATGCAGCCATGGTCTCGATGCGCCGCCAAGATGTTATCGGCAAACCGCTGTTTGACGTCTTCCCAGACACGTCGGAGAAATACCGTACCACCGGTGTTAGCGATCTGTTGGAGTCATTCCGCACGGTTATCCGTACCAAACAGCCCGACACTATGGCCGCTTTCCGCTACGACATTAAGCGGGCTGACGGCAGCTTCCAGGAACGCTACTGGCAGGTGACGCATTATCCGATTTTTGACCGCCACCACAACGTCCAGCTGGTATTCCAGGCCACAGCCGACATTACCAGCGAACAGGAAGCCGGCCGCAAGCTGCAGCGCGCCGAGCATCAGCTAAAGGAAGCGCTGGCCGCCGGCTCGATTGGCATGTACTCGTGGGACATTCAGCACGACCGCGTGGTGGGTGACAAAAATCTGGCCCGCATGTTTGGCATGTCGGAAAGCAGTACGGCTGCCGGGCTGCCTTTGTCGTCGTTCACCAATGCTATATACAGCGAGGATCGGCAACGTGTTACCACCGCTATTCAAAAAGCTGTTGAACACCGCAGCACATACGAAGAAGAATATCGCACCATCAGCAGCGACGGCACGCTGCGCTGGGTAATCGCCCGCGGGCGCGTTGAGGTGAATGAACGGGGTACTCCATCATTTTTTCCGGGCGTGCTCGTAGACATCACCGAACGCAAGCTGGCCGAAAAGAATATGGCATTCATAGCCCGGGCCGGGGCCGTACTGGCCTCATCGCTTAACTACAAAAAAACATTACAAAACATTGCCCAGATGGTAGTGCCCGACATTGCCGACTGGTGTGGCGTGGATATCCTCAACGACAAAACCGGTCTCATAGAACAGGTGGCCGTCGTCCATAAAGACCCGGCCAAAGTCCGCTGGGCAAAAGAGCTGCGTAAAAAGTACCCGGTATATCGTGATGCGCCAAACGGCTCAGCCGAAGTGATACGTACCGGTAAAGCTCAATTTTATCCGGTTATTACCCCAGAGGTGATCGCCGCCGCCACGGATGACCCAGAGCAACTCGCTATCATCAATCAAATTGGCTTTAATTCGGTTATTATCGTGCCGCTTACCATAAAAGGGGTACCGGTAGGCACCTTCTCGATGGTGCTGACCGAACAGGGACGTCATTACAGTCAGGGTGATTTTGAAATGGCCCAGGAATTGGCCGCCCGGGCATCACTGGCCATGACGAATGCTTCGCTGTACGAAAACGCCCAAGAGGAATTAACGAAACGGCGAGGACTCGAAGATGATCTGCGCCAGGCCAACGAAAAGCTAGAAACCCGGGTTCGCGAACGCACCGCCCAGCTGGAAGCTACCAACGCCAGCCTACAGCAAAGCAACCGCGAATTACAGGATTTCACTTATGTGGCGTCACATGACCTGCAGGAGCCGCTGCGCAAGATTCAAGCCTTCGGCAACCTGCTGGAAAGCGAGTACGCCGAACGCCTGGGAGAGGGCCGCGACTACCTGGCGCGTATGCGCAACGCCGCCGGACGCATGAGCACGCTTATCGAAGATCTGCTGCAATTCTCGCGCGTAACCACTAAAGCCCGGGCGTTCAGCCGTGTAGATCTCCACCTCATCGCCAACGAAGTGCTGAGCGATCTGGAGGCGCGTATCCAAGAGACTGAAGGTGAGGTAGTCATCAAAAAACTGCCAACTATACAGGCTGATCCGCTGCAAATGCGACAATTATTACAGAACCTGATTGGTAATGCGTTAAAATTCCATAAGGCAAACGAGTCACCCATAGTGACGGTAAGCGCTAAAATCGCTAAAGCGACCAAAAAGCACCCGGAGCTTTGTGTTATCAGTGTCGCCGACAACGGGGTGGGTTTTGATGAAAAATACCTGGACCGCATATTTTCCGTGTTTCAGCGGCTGCACAGC
>JARIHB010000003.1 GCA_029288515.1 Candidatus Saccharimonadota bacterium
CCTTATCGTCGGCAGCGTCAGATGTGTATAAGAGACAGGAACTAACCGCAGAAATAATGCTAAACACATATTCTGAGGAAGAACTTGTAAATATTCTAAAAAAGTATGGAGAAGAGCCAAAGGCCAGGCAGATTGCAAGACTGATCATCGGTAATAGGCCGTTGAAAACAACCTCAGAACTTGCCACTCTTGTTGCTAAAGCCTGGCCAGGGCACAGCAAAGTTCACCCAGCAACACGGACGTTCCAAGCGATCCGTGTTGCGGTGAACAATGAGCTGGGCCTGCTGGAGCAGAGCTTGCCGATTTGGATCGACAAGCTATTGGCGCCAGGCGGGCGGATTGCCATCATCAGTTTCCATAGCCTGGAAGATCGCATCGTAAAGCAAGCATTTGCGGAACGGGCGGGTGATAGGTACGACGCCTCGCTGACGATACTGACCAAACACCCCGTCGTCGGCGAACAAGATGAATTAGTTTTTAATCCGCGTGCAAGGAGTGCAAAGCTCCGCGCCGCAGTGAAACAAACATAACAAAACAAAAAGAAAGGGGATACAAGCCCATGCCTGCAATAGAGGTAACAGACTTAAGCCCCAGCCCATATCGCGTGAAAATTCACCACGGTGATGTCCGCGAACTGAAATAGGGGCGCTGAAGCCGGCGGTGGTGTATGCTGCCGCCGGCTGTCAAGGCAGAGCAAAAACAAACATTATGACATATTCAAGTTCTTTGGCTTTAGGGCGGCGTGCTTCTGCGCCAGCCTTTGCGGGCCGTAATCAAAATGGCGTGGCGTTCCGTTCGGTGCATGGTGAACGGGCGTTGGGGCCGATAAGTAACAGCATTATTCTGATTGTGTTGGCCCTGGTGCTGGGTATGCTGTATTTGGCGCAGGTTACCAAGACGAACGCCTATGGCTACAAAATTGCCAGCTTGCAAACCGAGCAGCAGCAGCTGAATGCCGCTAATGATGACTTACAGGTAAGTGCGGCCCGCTTGCAGGCGGTAAAACGTGTACAGGATAGCCAACAGGCCAAAGATTTGGTATCAGTGGCCCCGGCTGGTACTGTCCGTTAAATGCCTGGGCTGTATACTATACCGTTATGCAACCTGTAACCCATCAACCACCTAATGTAAGCGTGCGGCGTGTCCGCTTTATATATGCGCTCATTGCTGTGGTGATGGGTATTTTTTTGGTGCGGGCCTTTTATTTGCAGATTATACGGCATGATTTTTATCGCAAGGCAGCGCTGGCCGACCAGCTGAAGCAGCAGGAAATACCGGCTGAGCGGGGGATCATTCTGGCGCACAGCGGCGACAAAACGGTGCCGATTGTACTGAACCAGAAGTTGTATACGATATTTGTTGATCCGACAATGGTTAAGACGAATGACGTTGACCGCGACGCGGCCATGCTGGCATCGGTGCTGGGCGGTGAGGTAAACAGTTACGCCAAGGCTATGCGTACACCTGATACCAGCTATGTGGAAGTATACAAGCGCGTGGAGTCCGATAAGAAAGACAGTATTATGAAGCACAAATACCAGGGCATCGGCCAGAAGGAGATGACGTATCGCATTTATCCGAACGGGTCGTTGGCTTCCCAGGTGTTGGGCTTTGTGAATGCTGATGGGCACGGCGTGTATGGCTTGGAACAGGCGCTGGATACCAAACTGAGAGGTACGGCCGGCCAGCTGAAAGCAGTGACGGACATTAACGGAGTGCCGCTGGCGGCCAATACCGACAATATCCAGATTGCTCCGCAGGCCGGCGATGATCTGGTGCTGACGGTAGATATGCCGATGCAGCAGCAACTGGAGCATATATTACAGGAGGGGCTGAAAAAGGCGAAGTCGGATTCGGGTAGCGCGGTGATTCTGGAAGCTAATACCGGCGCGGTGAAAGCGATGGCTAACTGGCCGACGTACGACCCCAGCACTTACGGTACGGTTGAAAACAGCGCTGATTTTGAAGATCCGGCAGTCAGTTCGCCGCTGGAGGTGGGATCGGTGATGAAGCCGCTGACTACGGCTGCTG
>JARIHB010000018.1 GCA_029288515.1 Candidatus Saccharimonadota bacterium
GGTCACAATCATGCCGGTGGGCAAATAGGTAATGCGCACTGCCGAGTCGGTTGTATTGACGCTTTGCCCGCCGTGCCCGCTGGAACGATAGACATCGATACGCAGATCGTTGGGATTTATCTCGATATCGGTTTCTTCGGCTTCCGGCAGCACCGAAACAGTGACGGTAGAAGTATGGATACGTCCCTGACTTTCGGTGGCCGGTACGCGCTGTACGCGGTGCACACCGGCCTCGAATTTCATCTGCTTGTACATGTCGTCGCCCTTCATGCCAAACACGATTTCTTTAAAGCCGCCCACTTCGGAGGGTGCCTCGTCAATGAGCTCTACCTTGTAACGGTGGCGTTCCGCCCAGCGTATGTACATGCGATACAGTTCGGCCGCAAACAGACTGGCCTCATCGCCGCCGGCCGCAGCCCGGATCTCGACCACCACATCGCGTTCGTCGTTCGGGTCTTTAGGTGTGAGCGCCTCACGCAGAGCTTCGTCGTTGGCGGCTGTTTTTTCGGTCAATTCTTCCAGCTCGGCTTTGGCCAGCTCGGCCAGCTCGTCGTCACTGCCGCCGGCCAGTTCTTCGGCCTCGGCCTTACTTTTGGCTAATTGCGCCCGTTCGTTGAACAACGCAACCGTGTTCTCAAGCGTTTGGCGGCGTTTGGCAATTTTTGGATATTCTTTGGAGCTGAAAATAGCCGGATCGTTTAAACGGTCCGTCAATTCCGCTAATTCGGCTCGCAAATGAGTTTCTTTTTGTTCCATATCTCTTTCCAGTATATACAACTATACAAAAACCACCCGTCTAAAAGAGCGGGCGGTTTTTGATAAGAAGCTACGCCTTGGCGTTGTTCTTTTTGGCTTCAGTGCGCTCAGCCTTGGCGGCGGCGCGGGCCTGCTGTTTCTTAGCAGCGTTAATACGCTGTTCTTTGGCGGCGTTGGCTGCGGCAAACCGGGCCTTGTATTTGTCGACGCGACCTTCGATGTCAACAATGCGCTCTTCGCCGGTGAAGAACGGGTGAGAGGCGCTGGTGATGTGTACTTTTACCAGCGGGTACTCCTTACCGTCTTCCCATTTAGTGGTCTCTTCGGTTGCGACAGTGGAGCGGGTGAGGAACCGGAATCCGTTGTTCAGGTCTTCAAACACGACTGCGCGGTAGTTCTTGGGGTGAATACTCTTCTTCATAATCTGGTGTATTGTAGCGGTTTTTTATAGAGATGTCAAAGGGAGGTGTTTTGTGGTATTAGTAATACTCATGCTAGAGATCTTCCCGGATGGGATGACGGCTCCCAGCGAACTGGAGCCGGCGTCCCCAAACGCCTTACTGCAGCTCGCTCAAAAAGGGGCGGAACTGGCTGCATTGGCAGCACGACGTGGTCAGTTACTTGTAGAACGGTATGACGATGGTGCGGTCACGGTTGATGTGGACGGTGGCTACTATGTTATGTGCAACGGCGTGCAGATTGACGAGGATTACCGTGTGGGCGTGGGGTTGTCGCGCACTGTCGCCACCTTGGAGGCGTTACAAGAGGCAGTCCAAGCTGATGTGCTCCTTTTTGACGCCGAGCCGTTCACGCATACCGTAGGGAGCGCCGACCGGTTATTGATTAGTGCTGATGTTGAGAATGACTTCTTGCCGGCCCAGCGCCATGTACAACATACGATTGCTTATCGCGATGGGGTGGCAGACCTTCATGAAACCGTCGCCGTCGCTTACTACGGGTCATACCTGACACCTGAACCGCCGTTCGCGCTCAGTGCGCGGGATCCACAGACGTTATGCATGCGAGCATATGAAGCGAGTACTATGCACGAGTGGATCGGCAGACTACATGACTCACTAGCGTAGGCACGCGCTATTTAGTACACTGAATTTATCAGTCAGTAGGCAGGCTTTCAGAGCGACGACCATGCATATATCGGACCCTGGTGATCAAGAGGTACCCTATGAAGCGCAACCAGCGCCTGCGCATTTGCTGGGTCGTGTGCTAGACAACGTTGTCTCCTTAACGCCCGATATACGCGCGGCAGATGCCGCCTCCGGAGTTACGCCTGATAAGCTAAACGGTGCAGTGCCGGTGGGAGAGGGGTATTACGTATACAACGATCTATCGCGATATGCGCTTACTCCGTCAAAGGTGGGACTTGGTCATGGAGAGACTATTACGGACATAGATCAGCTGCGCGAACGGGCGGAGTACGATCAGCTGACGCTCGGCAGCGAATCCAACGTCCATACGGTAGGGAGTGTGGACGAGCTGGTGGATCGGGCACTGACTGATCCACATTTTTTGCCTGTGGTACGGCGCCACGAACGACAATTCCCGGTTGGCGGCATGATCGGCAGCCATTCCTATAGGGAGGGAGTGGGCGTTTCATACTACCCGCGGGATATTTTGCTGCGAGATGCACCGTTCGGCATTGGTGTTACAAACCCGGCGCAAGAAGGAATAACGGTGGCCGACGCCCGGGAATGGGCCGAGCGTCTTACGCAGGCCCGCCGTGAGCGCGGACAGTCGGATGGTTCTGAGGGCTAAACACCTCCACACAAGGCCGTAGGTATGTTATTACTAACGTATGCCTGAATTCGATAACCCCGAAGAGAATAGGGAAGTAGACTTTACGATGCGGCCGGCGCCTGCACATATGGTTGGCGAACTTATTAATGAAATACATCACATAACCCCTGATCTGACAGCACAAGAAGCAGCAGCGGGACAGCACGCCGATCCTGATCAGCTCAGTGAGCTTGTTCCATTATCTGATACTCGCTATGTGTACGACGAAGCGCCTCAGCATCCCCTGGGCGTGGGTCGCGTCGGTCTGACTGAAGTGCAGTTTATTAACGACCCCCGGGCATTAGAAAATCAGGCGAAATATGACTTTCAAATGATTGGCGGCGAAAGCGGTGCAGTGGTCCATGGCAGCGTGGATGATTTGATTGACGGTGTAATGAGGTCACCCGATTATTTGCCTGTCATACGGCACGCCGAACGAACACTCGAGTACGGCGGTTTTGGTGGCACACCGCATCACGAAACGTTAGGCGTCGCCTACTATTACCCTCACCACGGTGAACCGGGCGAGGGTCCAACGATACTCGAGATAGGGGTAGTAGATCCTCGAGATCAGGCATTTCGCGTAGGAGACGCCCAGGAATGGACTGATTTAGTTCGCCTCAAGCGCCTCGACCAGCAGCTGGGGCTGTCAGCGTCAGATGAGGATCCGGGTCCGGCCGAAGAGTAGTACCCCTGTTGCATAGACGCGTCACCTCTGATACAATACGTACGTTACATAACTAAACAGATTGGGAACCAATCCTCCCCATCGTCAGCCGCGTAGGCCCGGCGGGGCGCCCAATCGAAGAGAAAGGACATTATACTCATGGCTACTATTGATGTAGACATTAAACAACTATTAGAGGCCGGCGTACATTTTGGTCACAAGACCAGCCGTTGGCACCCAAAAATGGCTACGTATATTCACAGCAAGCGGAACGGCAGTCACATTATCGACCTCACCAAGACCGTTGACGGCCTTGAGAAGGCCTTGGATTTTGTAGCTCAGACCGTTGGCGAAGGCAAGCAGGTTTTGTTTGTAGCCACCAAGCGCCAGGCTCAGGACATTGTCAAGCAACTGGCAGAAGACGTCAAACAGCCGTATGTTACCGAGCGCTGGCTCGGCGGTATGCTTACTAACTGGCCGACCATTTCCGGCCGTATCAAGCATTTGACCACCCTTGAAGAAAAAATGGCATCAGGCGAGCTGGCAAATAAGTACAGCAAGCTCGAAGTACAGCGCTTCCAGGAAGAAATCGATGCCATGAACCAGATTTACGGCGGCATCAAGCATATGACCAACCGCCCGGGCGCCGTATTTATATTCGATGTCGTATCCGACATCAACGCCGTTCGCGAAGCCCGCAAGCTGCACCTGCCGATCGTTGCCCTGATAGACACGAACGCTGATCCGTCACTGGCTACATACCCGATTCCGGCCAACGATGACGCCATCAAGGCTATTCAGCTGATCGCCGATTATGCCAAGCAAGCGGTTGAAGCTGGCAAGACCCGCGCCGCCAAGGCGACGCCGGTAGCCGACAAAGACGAAAAAGAAGCTAAATAAGAGGGGAGTATCAATGGCTGTAAATATTGAAGAGATTAAGCGCCTGCGCGAACTGACCGGCGTAGGCATGACCGATGCGAAAAAGGCTCTCGACGAAGCCGCAGGCGACTTTGACAAGGCGTTGGCTGCCATGCGCAAGAAGGGCCTTACCAAGGCTGAAAAGCGCGGTGAGCGTGAAGCTCGCGCCGGCGTTATCGGCAGCTACCTGCACGATGGCCGTATCGGTGTGCTGGTTGAAGTAAACTGTGAAACCGACTTCGTAGCCCGTAACGAGATCTTTACCAACCTGGTAAAAGACCTTGCAATGCACATTGCCGCCAGCAACCCGCAATATGTGTCCGAAAACGACATCCCGGCTGCCGACCGTGATGCTGTCAAAGCCGAGTTTACCGAAAAGGCCAAGGCCGAGGGCAAGCCAGCAGACATGCTCGATAAGATCGTTGAAGGTATGCTGAAGAAGCACTTTGCTGAACGGTGCCTGATGGACCAGCCGTTTATTAAGAACCCAGACCAGACCGTTGGCGACTACGTAAAAGAGCACAACGCCAAGCTGGGTGAGAATATCGTTGTCCGCCGTTTTAGCCGCATGGCGCTCGGCGAAGTAGCCTAATCAGCTTTGCATATACACTATGCCCTTGGCAGCGGATTACTCCATCTCTGCCAAGGGCATTTGATGTACGATATTTGCTATAATGACATCTGAAGTAAAGAGGTATGACGATATGAATCCAAATCAGATTGCGGGCGACGCCCAGGCGAAGTTTACCGGCGCGGCCCAGCATTTCGGCGAAGAGCTCAAAAAAGTCCGTACCGGCCGTGCCCATGCCGGTATGTTGGATGGTGTTATGGTAACGGCTTATGGCACGGCTATGCCCCTGAACCAGGTGGCAAACGTGACCGCTCCTGAAGCCCAGCTCCTGCAAATTACGCCCTTTGACCCTACTAACATCCAGGCCATTGCCACCGCCATTCGCGATAATCCGACGTTGGGCTTGAACCCATCCGACGACGGCCGCGTGGTGCGTGTGCCTATTCCGGCTTTGACCGAAGAGCGTCGCCGTGAATACGTCAAGGTAGTAAGCGGTAAAATGGAAGACGCGATGGTGGTGCTGCGCAACATCCGCCACGATGCGCTTGACGGTATCAGTAAGGCTAAGAAAGACAAACTAGTAGGCGAAGACGATGCCAAGCGGCTTGAAAAGCAGGTCGATGAGGCGATGTCTAAGGCAAAAGGCGACATTGAAGCTGCGGCCAAGGCCAAAGAAACCGAAATCATGACCGTCTAAAGCTTCTTTGGTTTGTCTTCAGCAATCCCTGGTACAATATACAAGATATGGATACTGAGACTTTAACCGTACCCAAACACGTTGGGTTTATCCTTGACGGTAATCGCCGGTGGGCGCGCCAGCATAGCCTACCGGATATGGACGGTCATCTGGCCGGCTACGCGGCACTCCGCGAAGTTATTCGCGGCTGTTTTGACGCCGGCATTGAGTACGTAAGCATTTACACTTTTTCGACCGAAAACTGGCAGCGTGATGGGAAAGAAGTCTCCGCGCTTATGAAGCTCGCCATGCGTGTCGTGACAACCGATCTCAAGGATTTTGTTAAGGATCACGTTCGATTACGCTTCCTTGGCCCTG
>JARIHB010000027.1 GCA_029288515.1 Candidatus Saccharimonadota bacterium
GTGGTTAAAAGCCCGCACGTCTTCAAAAAAGGCCGCGAACAGTTTGAAATGCGCATCCACAAGCGCCTGATAGACGTGTTTGAGCCTACGCCCAAGACTATCGACTCGCTGATGAACCTTAGCCTGCCGGCTGGTTGCGACGTCGAAATCAAAATGTAAGTACCGACGTACTAAAAAGAACCACCTACGGGTGGTTCTTTTTATATAGACCGTGAGGCAGTATCCGAGACGCGCCGTATCCACGTTTCGTGGCGGTCAACCTCGGCACCAATAGCAAGCGCCTCATGCTCGGCACGCTCAGCGCGCTGCTCGGCGGCGTCGGCTAAACGGCGGATTTCATCGGTTCGCTGTTGCATTTCGGCCTTGATTTCGTCGAAACGATGGTCGAAATGGCGGATTAGTTTTCCGAAAACCGCTGCAAGCGTTTCATTAAGAGTGTTCTCGGTAACGTATGGTGATTGCTGTTTCATCGTGAGCGGCATTGTAGTAAGAGCTCGTTCATGAATGCAAGTGTTTTTTACACAAAGTCGTTAATTATTTAATGATACGATGAGTGTATGACAGAGACCGAACAGATTGTATTCGTGGACGAACAGGGAAAACCTACGGGTGAGATCGGGCCGAAACTGGCGAGCCATACAGCTAGTACTAGGCTTCATTTGGCGTTTTCGTGCTACCTATTCCGGCGTAGCGATGGCAAATTTTTGCTCACGCAGCGGGCGTTCAGTAAAAAAGTGTGGCCTGGCGTGTGGACGAACAGTGTGTGCGGCCATCCAACCCCCGGCGAAACCATGGAGAACGCCATCCGCCGCCGGTCACTCTACGAACTCGGGCTGCCGGACGTTGAAGGTATCAGGGTTGTATTGCCAACGTACCGCTACACGACGCCACCCTACAACGGCATCATAGAGAACGAATTTTGTCCAGTGTTTGTAGCCTATACCCACGATGAACCCCAGCTCAACCCTGAAGAAGTGGAAGCGTACAAGTGGCTTGACTGGTCAGCGTATGAGCGTCTATTGCGGTCCGAGCCGGACAGCATGAGTTACTGGGCTAAAGATCAATACGATCAATTGCGTAGCGTGGCTCCGTTTGCAGAAAAGGCGGGGCTCGCCACATGACTCGTCGTATTATATTGGCCAGCAGCTCGCCCCGGCGCATTGAACTGCTGGGTATGATGGGCGTGACGTTTGAAGCTATGCCAAGTGATTTTAACGAATATCTTGATGAAAGCCGGCCGGCGGAGGAAGTAGCTATTGAGCTGGCGCTTGGCAAAGCCCGGACAGTGGCCGAGCATTATCCGGAGGCTATCGTAATAGGCAGCGATACCATCGTGTCGCTCGGCGACCGGCAGTATGGCAAGCCCGGGGACGAGACGGAAGCCCGCCTGATGCTGTATGAGCAGGTTGGGCATACAACCACCGTCATCACATCCCTGGCGGTACTTTGGCAGGAATTAGGCATAATACTTGTAGACGCCCCGCAGGCTAAGGTAGCCTTTAAGCGGCGCAACGATAAGGCTATTGCAGCATATTTGGCAACCGGTGACTGGCATGATAAAGCGGCGGCGTGGGGTATCCAAAGCGGCGCCGCGCCGCTTATTGACCATATTGAAGGCGAATACAGCACTATTATCGGTTTGCCGGTAACGCGATTGGCTACCATTCTGCACCAGCTGGGCGTGCCCACGCAGCCGGTAGTATTACACTGCCCGGTGCGGCAGTATTAGCGTGAGCCCGCGAACAGATGCAGGCTTTTAGCTTCGCTGACATTTATGTAGTCGTACCCTGTGGTACGGAGCGCTTGCTCTAAGGCTTGGCTGTCGGCCGACTCGAATCCAACCAGTACATTACCTTCGTCGCCGCCTTGGCCACGATAGTGAAATAGGCTGATGTTCCATTGGCTGCCAATAGCCTCTAAAAAGTCTTGCAGGGCACCCGGCCGTTCAGGAAAATTAACGCGGAAGAATTGTTCGTGAGCCGCAGGCTGGGCTGGCCCGCCCACCATGTGGCGGATATGCTCTTTGGCGGTGTCTTCCAACGAGAGATCGGCGTACGCATACGCGTGCTTTTTCATGGTGGCGACAAAGGCTTGCTTGTCGGCGTTATTATCGATGCTGACACCGACGAATACATGAGCGGCCCTTCGTGTATGGAGCCGATAGCCGAATTGGGTAATATTATGCCGGGCTACTACAGTGGCACAGAACGCCTGCAGAGCGCCCGGCTCTTCGGGCAGCGTGACCGCGAACAGTGCTTCTTTACCACTGCCTAGCAATGTGCGCTCGGCAACGAATTGCAGGCGTTCGA
This sequence comes from Candidatus Saccharimonadota bacterium, assembly GCA_029288515.1. GTDB lineage: Bacteria > Patescibacteriota > Saccharimonadia > Saccharimonadales > UBA4665 > PMNU01. The sequence continues at coordinate 2,310 of JARIHB010000027.1, forward strand.
AAGTCATATTGGCGCCCGAACAGATGGCGACCGCCTTCATGGCGGCTGTACCGCGGCGCGCAGCATAGGCGGTGATGCCGGCCACTCCGAGTGCTCCGGCCGGTTCGACAATACCCCTCGTTTCTTCAAAGATAGCCTTTATGGCGGCGCAGAGGGCATCAGTATTGACGGTTACACAGTCATCAACATATTGCTTGCAGACGGCAAAGGTATGTTCGCCCATCTGTTTTACTGCCACGCCATCGGCGAAAATACCAACGTGTGGCAGTACTATCCGTTTACCAGCCGCTAGCGAAGCCTGTAAAACGTTACTATCTTCCGGTTCGACGGCAACAATGCGTATATCCGGACGGAGCGCCTTTACATATTGAGCTATGCCGGCAACCAATCCACCGCCGCCCACCGGTACGAATATGTGCGTCACGTCGGGCAGCTGTTCGAGTATTTCACGGCCGACAGTGCCCTGACCGGCGATTACCAGCGGGTCGTCGAACGGATGGACATAGGTGCGGCCGGTTTCATGCATGCGCTGTTTGCAGTGCTCGGCGGCGTCCGAGTAGCTGTCGCCGAACAATTCAACGGTGGCCCCGTACGAGCGTACGGCCTCTACTTTAATGGGCGGGGTAGTGCGGGGCATGACGATCAGGGCCGATATGCCCAGCTTGTGTGCCGATAAGGCTACCCCTTGGGCGTGATTCCCGGCGCTGGCCGCTATAACGCCCTTGCGGCGTTCAGCGGCAGTTAGCTGGGCGATTTTGTTGTATGCGCCCCGCAGTTTAAAGGAGTGTACTGGTTGCAAGTCCTCGCGCTTTAAATACACTCCCCGGCCAAGCGCGGCGCTGAGCTTGACGGCTGGTTCCAGTGGCGTTTCGACGGCTACGTCGTACACGCGAGCCAAGAGAGTTTGTTTAACAGCGTCATTCATGAGAAGTGTCCTGGTGATGGTTGATAGTTACACGGTGTACATCCACCAGCTTTTCTAATTGATGGTGAATCTGGTCGATGCGCGCCACATTTTGGACGGTGATAGACATATGCGACCAGGGGGTTTCTGCCGGGTGCTCGACATGAACGCTGCTGATGTTGCATCCCCGGCGGGCAAATACCTGCGCCACGCGTACTAACACTCCTGGCGCGTCGCGGACTTCTAATGTAATAGCGTACAGCATAGTGGTCATCTTATGTACTCCCTGTTGGTTTGTCGAGCGCCGTAGCGGGTGGCGTAATGATCATATTGGTAAGCGGCGCGCCGGGCGGTACCATGGGAAAGACGTTGCTGGTTTTGACAACCTCGGCATTTATAACTACTGGCCTATCGGTGATGGCAAAGGCTTCGCGTAGTTTAGCATCAGCATCGTCCAACCCGGTAATGTGTATGCCGCGGGCGCCGTAGGCCTCGGCGAGCTTGCAAAAGTCCGGATTGCCTTCCAGGTTAACGCCGCTTTCACGGTTATCGTAGAACAGTTCCTGCCACTGGCGGACCATACCCAAGTAGTGGTTGTTCAGCACAATGATCTTCAGCGGTAGTTTGTTGATACAGGCCGTCGCCAGCTCGTAGAGGGTCATCTGAAATCCGCCATCACCTACGAACGCGACGACTGGCTCGTGCGGCCGGGCGAACTGCGCGCCGATAGCCGCCGGGAATCCGTAGCCCATGGTGCCGGCACCGCCAGAGCTGAGCCAGTTGCGCGGCTGATCTATCTTATAAAATTGTGCCGCCCACATTTGATGCTGCCCAACATCGGTAGCTACCACCGCCTTGCCGCCGGTAATATGATATACCCGGTCAATGAGGTGTTGCATGGTCAGGCCCTCGTTATCGCTGTACTGGAGCGGGTATTGCCGGCGATAACCATCAAGGTGCTTGTTCCATGTGGTGTGCCGGGCGGGCTGCAGGGCTGCCGTCAGAGCTTCTAACGACTCTTTGGCGTCACCGCGAACGGCGACGTCGACAGCAATCATTTTGTGCAGTTCGGCGGCGTCGATGTCGATATGGGCTTTGAATGCCTTAGGACAGAACTGTGCCGGGTCGCCGATAATGCGATCGTCAAAACGTGAGCCGACATTCAGCAAAAAGTCGCACTCCACCACGGCTTTATTGGCGTAGGCCGTGCCGTGCATGCCCAGCATACCCAGCGCCAGGCGATGGGTTTCGGGCAAAGCTCCCTTGCCAAGCAGTGTAGTGGTTACCGGTGTGTCCATGGCTTCGGCAAGCGTGCGCACCGCAGGAGCAGCCTGCGCAATCAGTACACCGTGGCCGGCCAGAATAAGCGGCCGCTTAGCTTTCTGCCAGGCGGCAGCAATGGCAGCGATGTGCGTTTTACTCACAGAGTGCCGATGGGTGTAGGCCGGCAAATCGATGGGCGCATCAAGCGAACCGGTAAACGGCGCGCTGCTGACGTCTTTGGGTATATCGAGTAACACAGGGCCGGGCCGGCCGGTAGTTGCCAGGTGAAATGCTTCGTTCACGATCCGTGGCAAGTCGTTCACTTCGTGCACCATATAATTGTGTTTTACCACTGGCATGGTCATGTTAAAGACGTCTGCTTCCTGAAAGGCGTCAAAACCCAGCATTTGGCGTATCTGCTGGCCGCAGATGACAATCATGGGCACGCTGTCCATGTGGGCTGTCATAAGGCCGGTTACGACGTTACCGGCGCCTGGGCCAGAGGTAACAAGCACGACGCCGGGCTTGCCGCTGGCACGAGCGTAGCCATCGGCCATATGGGCTGCACCCTGTTCGTGACGGACCAGTATTAGTTTAATGGCAGTGCCAGAAGTAACGATAGCATCAAATATGGGTATAGCTGCGCCGCCAGAATAGCCGAATATATACTCTACTCCTTGCCGTTCTAGCGTTTTGATGAGTGCAGTGGCGCCGTCCATTACGATCCCTGTTTCCAGGCTACCGCCGCAATCTCAATCCGTAAGGGTACGCCGCCTACCCGGGGCAGCTCCCGCACGGCTACGCATGCCCGGGCCGGGAATGGTTCGGCAAAGAGAGCGGCATACTGTTCGTTAACCACTGGGAAGTCTGCCATGTTCGTTAGAAAAACTGTGGTTTGTACGACGTCGTGCAGGCTGAGGCCGGCGGTAGCAAGGATGTGTTCGAGGTTTTGTATGGCTTGGGCAGTTTGGGCTGCGCAGTCGGCCGCAGCCCGGCCGCTGTCCGGGTCGACGCCGATCTGGCCGGATATATAGGCGAACGGTCCGGCTCTGCGCAAGGGGCTGTACGGCCCAAAGGTGCGGGGTTTGTGATTGTCAACGGGCATAGTATCTCCTTTGTATACAAAAACGAGCGGTTTAGGATCCGCTCGTTTGTGGTGACGGGCTGTGTGCGGGATTAGGAGCGGATCCAGGTATATGCAACACAGCCTCGCGTGAGGATCACGACAATAGCAATAATGTTGCGGATTTCTTGAACCATTTCCATCAAGTGTATACCTGCGATTATTACACCGTCAAGCATTCCAAAATATAAAGTGTTAATGTATAAAATTTTACAAAACTCTTGACAACACTTTGTGCTAGGCATAAGGTGAAAGGTATGCAATTATTTAATCGCATCAAGGACGCCATTCTTGTTCTCAGCCTGCGTCGGCTGTGCTTCAACGAGGTTGAAGCAAGGCGCCGGTAACACGTCCGTTTTCTGTCTTGTCCGACTAACAGGCTTCACCCGAAGCCTGTTTTTTAATGATAATCATCGGCGGTTGTAATCCACTAGGAAACCTGCTTTAATTGTGCTAATGGCAATCAAAAAGAAACAACCTAAAAAATCTACAACAAAATCTGCTCGCACCACCGACGACTTTGATGGTGTGTATCTACTCAAGCTGGCTCTGTACGTCATTCTTGGTTCGCTGTGGATTAAGATATCACACGGGAACAGTCTGAGTTTGCCGCTTCCGATCGGCTTTCTGGCCGGTTTGGCTTTTAGCAGTCATGAGCATTTCCAAATTGACCGCAAGATTGAGTATGCGGTGCTGCTGGTGGCCATGCTGGTGGGGTATTTCGCACCGTACGGTTTATATATCAGCTGGTAGCCGGTTGACGCTGCCTAATGCTTATAAAACGCATGATATACTGGCGTATATGACAGAGATGGCGGGCGGTTTTGAGAACCCTGCAGACCCACAGTCGATCTCAGCTGATACACCGCTGCCCGGCGCGTATGACGGGCCCGCCGGTTTGGAGCCACCGGCTCTTGAGATGACTATTTTTTTGCCAGGCGATAGTGCGTCTGCCGAGGTAAGACAACGCCGTATCGATCTGCAGGCAGCAAAAGCAGTTTTGAGTGACCTTACTGAGGCCGCGTCTGACTTAGCGGATGTGGTGCTGTCTACGGCGCGTCTACAGGGCGATGACTTCAATGAGCAATACCGGGCCGCCGTAGCGGAACAACTGCAAGCGCCAGACGCGGCCACGGGCCATTTTGGCCGGCGTGCCGCTGAGCTGGAAGTATTGAGCCGTATGATGCCCGCTGACTATGCGCCTGAGATGCAGTATTTGCAGGAGCGGTATGGGGCTGAACTGGAAACCGGTATCCGTTTAGAGGGGGTGGTTGTTGATGACGCGAACCGGCAGGCAACCGGTTACCGGCAGCGGTTGGCCGCGGAGACAGATTGGGCGGCCGTGCTGGACGCACGGCTCGCTTTAGATGATCAACAACGGTCTTCTATGTATTCAGTTGTAATGTCAGCGCTTTATTATATGCACGAGCCAGATACGCTCCCCACGGCACACTACGACGCTACAGCTATTCGTGACCAGCTGTATGCGACCTATGGGGAGGTCGTTGCGAATGGCCATATACTACCTGATGGTGCAGATGCATGGGCACCGCCCGACGCAGCGTGGCGGCCAACGCCTTACTTCGGCCAAGAGGCATTGCAGTGGAAGCGGGATGTGTATACGGCAAGCGAAATGGTTGCGTTAGCGCGCGCGGAGTTTTTAATTTGCGACCAGAACTTTCAGATTATTGAGGCATTGGCACCCTGCGCCGAAGCGATGGGCATGGGAAATCCGGGCGTTTTCGATCTGCCACCGCAGCTCGTATACGAAGTGGAAACACGTCACACTGCTGCGCGTGATCGCTTTAATGCGGCCGATAGGGCGAATATCGCCGATCTAGCGGCTAAGCTCCCATACAGATATGTAGTAGACGACCCCTATGGTTTGGCAAACCTCATAGGGGCTACAGAGACAGAACGATGGCTGTTCGTGCAATTACAGAATATACCGCAGGAGATGCAGCACGGAATAGCTCGTATCCGATTTGCGCCGGCGGCACAAGCCAGAACATTCACCTATAAAGGTAAGGAATACCCTGAGAAGGCTTCGTACGCGCCTAACAACGCTGAAATAACGTTGTTTATCGACCCGGCTCATATAATGGCTGCGGCCACAAAAAGCAATATGGATCTGTTGGTAACTCAAATGAACGAAGCAAGCGGCGTCAGCAGGCACATGGTGCATGAAGTCATGCACCATGCCCACAGCTGGCGTTTGCCTTTTGAAACGCTGGTGCAGTTTAATCGTTTGTCGCGGTTAGCTGACTGCCCTGTGAGTGCATATGCTGGAATGGCTGCCGATCCGGCATCACCATGGCACTTCGAGAGCGAGCAGTTCGCTGATTCCGGCTTGCGCTACTATCAAAACCTGCGGGCGCTGAGGCAGATAGATACCAGTTATCACCATCAAGCATTTAACGTCGTGCATAAAGCAGCTGCTGGAGTCATGTAACGGCACGATGCATTGATTATATGACAGAGATGGCTGACAATTTTGAGACTGGCTACATAGAGCATGATGGAATGCCCCCCGAGGACTACGCCTCCTATAGGGATATTGATGGTCTCCGGGTGTACGGTGATGGTACCGATCCACACTTTGACACGATGCAGTTTTTGCCGGATAGAACCGTTGCATCCGCTGAAGTAATTGCCACCGAAGAGAGCAGCAACATTGAAAAATTAGGCACCTATAAGCAGTCTCTCGCTGGCTTATCGGAGGCTATATACGGCATTCTGGGCGAGTACAATGAGGATTTCCAGCGGCAGTATTACATTGCACGTAATAGCAATACAGAGGAAGGCAGCATCGGAAAGGGACACTTTGGCTTTCAAGCCTCCGACCTTATTACGTTAGGCGGAATGGTGGATGCCCGGCACGCCCGGGAAGTACATGCGCTTTGGGACCACTATGGCCCCGACTTAAGGTGCGCCATTGATCTGGAGAGAACGGTAGCGGAAGCTATTAACGCTGAAACAGAACAGTACCGCGGCGAGCTGTTGGCGAGGGCAGACTGGACAGCTCTACTTGATAGCTACCATGCCGAACCTGACGATATAGGCTCGCGTTACTACTCGCCCAATCTAACAGCTGCTATTTCCGCACTTTCGCCGCTTCAAGAGCTGCCGGAAGACTATAGGGAGGCCGATAGGCTGCGTCAGGCTATGCGTGATACGCAGAAGTTCATGCATACCCATGGGCATACACTGCCCGAAGGTACCCTATGGCAAGCGCCCGATGCGTCATGGGAACCAACGCCGGCATTCGGCGAACAGGCTTTGGCGTGGAAGAAAGATTTAGAAAGTGTAGCCGAGATAGTAGCGCATCAGCGCAAGCAATTCTTGTATAGCTCCCCTGACTTTAACAAGCTGAGCGATCTGGCATGGGCGGCATGCGACGCTGGCATGGGCATGGATAACGGCTCTTCAGGCGGCGACGGACTGCCCGCACAGCTCAAATACGAAGTAGAGCGTCACTTCAGCCTCGCTAAAGAAGACCTTTTCGTTGCTGATACTGACTTTATCGAGGAGTATACTAGTCTCCCCTCTGGAGATATACAAATAAAGGGCGATCAAGAGCTTGCGAGGTATCTGTGTATTTACAGCCCTAAAGTTTGGGTAGGACTGCAATTGAAGAAAGTGCCGGAATTTATGATGAAGGGTCTACGCTCTGTAAGGTCTGTCTCTTATACACATCT
>JARIHB010000035.1 GCA_029288515.1 Candidatus Saccharimonadota bacterium
GCTACATGCCGCGCTATAACATCCTGTTGCGCGACGACAAAGCGCTCAGTTACATCCGTATCGACTACGACAGCGATTTTCCGACGGTGTCAACGACGCGGCGCCCGCTCGATGACGGCGCCCGGTATTTCGGGCCGTATAGCAGTACGACCAGCATTCGGCTGGCACTTAAAGCACTCCGCCGCGTATTTCCATTTGCGACCCGTCGGGTACCTGGCCAAAAGCGAGCGACGCTGCACTATCATCTGGGGTTGGATCCGGGGCTGGAAGAAGGCAAGACCAGCCTGGAAGACTACCGCGCTAACTTACGTAAGCTGATGGCTGTCATTGAAGGCCGGCGTAAGACTATTGAGAAGCAGTTAGAGAGGGATATGGCCCGTGCGGCTAAGGTGCAGGACTATGAAACAGCCGCCAAGCTGCGTAATCAGTTCTTTGCCTTACAAAAGCTCTCCCAGCAGGTGATATTCAGCGACAAGGAATTTATGGACATTAGCAAAGACCATGCCTTATCCGAGCTGGTCGAACTTTTGTCGCTATCAAAGTTTCCGGCACGCATTGAAGGCTACGACATCAGTCATATGCAAGGTACCGACGTCGTGGCGAGCATGGTGGTATTTACCAATGGCGTAAGTAACAAAGGTGAGTACCGTAAATTCAAAACCAAAAAAGACCACAACAACGATTTCTATAATATGAACGAGACCATTAAACGGCGGCTGAGCGAAAAGAACCGTAAAGCCTGGGGCGTACCCAGCCTGGTTCTGATCGACGGCGGCAAGGGACAGCTGGACGCCGCTATCCGTGCCCGGAATGAAATGGGATGCGGGCAACTACCTTTCATTGGCCTGGCGAAGCGCGAAGAGCAGATTGTTATTCAAAAGGGCATGTCAAATGTTGAGCTGGATGCGGCTGCCCTGCACCGCTTAGGTGGCTGGGTGACGGAAAGCGCTGACTTTATACTGGTGAACGTGCCGCATACTGCCAACATCGTGAAACTGCTGCAACGTATTCGCGACGAGTCGCATCGATTTGCGGTAACGTATCACTCTGTGCTAAAAGCTAAGCGCCAAACGGCCAGCAGCCTTGATGATGTGCCCGGCATTGGTCCCGCTACGCGTAAAAAACTCCTGAAACATTTCGGCAGCCTGCGCGGCGTAAAAGAAGCGCCTGAAGCCGATATCGCTCGGGTAGTAGGCACAGCTAAAGCTCAAGCGATTATTGCTCAGATACGCTGAGCTTCGTCGAGATCTTCGGTACGCGCGGTACTATATTGTAGGGTCTGGTATACTGCAAAGGTTATGGACGATACATTCGGGAGTGACTTCTTCAGTGGCAACCGGGAGCGCTTGCGTCAACTATTTACCGGAACCGCGCCGATAGTAATGACTGCCTACGGGGCAGTGCAGAAGGGTGCGGACGAGGCTTATCCATTCCGACAGGACAGCAGTTTTTGGTATCTAACCGGTATTGACGAACCTGATGTGGTGTTGGTAATGGACAAAGGCAAAGAATATCTTATTGTGCCCGCCCGCGATGCGGTCATCGAAAAATTTGATGGTAGTATCGACGTTGATGAACTGAGCCGGCGTTCCGGCATTAAGGAGGTGCATGGCCAGAAGGAAGGCTGGAAGCAGCTGGAGCAGCGCCTTAAGCGGGTGCAACACGTGGCGACGCTGGCTGCCAATCCGCCCTATAACGACTATTTGGGCGTGTATAGTAATCCAGCTCGCCGTCGTCTGATCCAGCGCATCAAAGAAGCTAATGCCGATATTGAGCTGTTGGATTTGCGGCAGCATCTGTCGCGCATGCGTATGATCAAGCAGCCGGTAGAACTGGATGCGCTGCAGCGGGCTATCGATATTACCATCGACAGCCTCAAGGAGATTATGCGCCCGTTACAACTCGCAAAGTACGCCTATGAATATGAGGTTGAGGCCGATCTGAGCCGGGGGTTCCGCCGCCGGGCAGCCGAAGGGCACGGGTTTGCGCCGATTGTAGCCGGCGGTGTTAACGCGTGCACGCTGCATCATGTACGCAACAATAGCGCGCTGTCCAGTGATGAGCTGATGGTGATTGACGTTGGTGCTTCGTGCAGCCATTACGTTGCCGATATCACACGCACTGTGTCGTTGAACGGCAAGCCGTCGCGTCGCCAGCAACAGGTTCACGAAGCGGTAGCTGCCGCCCAGGACTATGCCTATTCCTTATTAAAGCCGGGCATACTGCTGCGCGAATACGAGCAGCAGATCGAAACGTTTGTGGGAGAAAAACTACGCGAACTGGGACTGATCAAATCCATTAGCCGTGATGCGGTACGCGAAGCGCTGTTCCCCCATGCCACGTCACATTTCCTGGGGCTTGATGCCCATGACGCTGGCGATTACGATGAGCCGCTGAAGCCCAATACCGTTATAACGGTAGAACCAGGCATATATATTCGTGATGAAGCCATTGGTGTGCGCATCGAAGATGATGTATTGATCACCGAAGACGGTTGTACTGTCCTCTCTGCCCGTTTGCCTCGCGATTTAGCCTAATGGTACAATGGATGTAAGAATGAAACAGGGCATTATCTATCGTTTTATGGTGCGCTGGGTGGTATGTAGCCTGGGGCTGTGGATTGCCGCCGGCTTACTAACTGATCATATTAGCTTACACCACTCCACTAATAGTGATCTGTGGGTTATTACGGTAGCCGGGTTAATCTTGGCGCTCATCAACGCCATTATTCGGCCCATCATAGTGCTATTCAGCTTGCCGGCCATTTTATTGACCTTGGGACTGTTTATGATTGTGATTAACGGATTTAGCGTGTGGCTGGCAGCCTGGTTCTATAAACCGCTGCACGTGGAGAGCTTCGGGTGGGCAATACTTGCGGGTGTTATTATCGGGCTGGTAAACTATCTAGTAACAGCAATT
>JARIHB010000186.1 GCA_029288515.1 Candidatus Saccharimonadota bacterium
GTGTTAGAATCATAGATACATGAACCAGGGGAATGACACGAACCAAATGCCTCAAAATGCTGAGGCTGAAGCATCGCTGCTGGGCGCAATTCTTATTGACGCCGATGCATTGGTCAAAATTGCCGACATAGTAGGCGTGCAGGATTTTTATGATGACCGGCACAAGCATATTTACGAAGCTATCCTGGCGCTCTATGAGCGACGCAGCCCTATCGATGTGCTTACTCTCTCAGATCAGTTAAAGACGGCTGGCTTTTTGGATATGGTCGGCGGCCCGTCATACCTTACCGAGCTGACAAACTTCGTACCCACGGCCACGCACGTTGAACAATACGCCGACATTGTTGCCCAGAAGGCAATGCGCCGCCGGCTGATCCGCACCAGTCAGGAGCTAACAACTCTAGGGTTCGACGAATCAAAACAACTGCGCGAGCTGATTGAAGAAGCCGAGTCACGATTGTTTGAAGTAAGCAAGCAACACGTCAAGCAAAGCATTGTTTCGATTGAGACAATCCTGGCCAACAGCTTCGACCGTTTAGACGAACTACACCGCGACAAAGGCAAGATTCGCGGCATACCCACCGGCTTCCGCGACATGGATGGGATACTGGCCGGCCTACAGCGCAGCGACCTGTTCATCCTGGCCGCCCGCCCATCGATGGGCAAGACGGCGTTCGTGTTAAACCTGGCGCACAATATAGCCATCCAGTCCAAAGAACCGGTATTGTTCTTTAGCCTGGAAATGTCTAAAGAACAACTGGTGGACCGTCTATTGTCGATGGAATCAGGCGTTGACGCCTGGGCATTGCGCACTGGTAATCTCACCGACCAAGACTTCGAACGCATCGGGCAGGCCATGGGCACCCTCAGCGAGGCGAAAATATCCATTGACGACACACCCGGCGTTTCGGTAAGCGACCTGCGCACCAAAGCCCGGCGCGAAGCACATCAAAATGGCCTGGGGCTGATTATCGTGGACTACCTACAGCTGATGAGCGGCGGATCGCGGTTTGCCGGCAGTGACAACCGCGTGCAGGAAATCTCTGAAATTTCGCGCGGCTTAAAGGGTGTGGCCCGTGAGCTGAACGTGCCGGTAATCGCGCTGTCGCAGTTAAGCCGTACGGTCGAAAACCGCTCGCCCCAAATCCCCCAGCTGGCCGACTTGCGTGAATCCGGATCAATCGAGCAAGACGCCGACGTAGTAGCATTTATTTACCGCGAAGATTACTACAACCCGGAAACTGAAAATAAGGGTATCGCGACTATTCTTATAAAGAAGCACCGCAATGGCGCCACTGGGAATGTAGACTTATACTTCGACCGCGATAAGCAGCGCTTCCGTACGCTGGACAGGCAACATAGTAATCCGTTTGCCGAGTAGGCTAGACATGCCCACCCTTACTGTTTACCGTACCGCCCCCGGGCGATCCAGCGCTATACAGATGGGTTAAGGCAAACTGCGCGGATCGGTATGCCCGCGTTATGGAATCTTCGTTTTGTTGGCGCACTACCGCCTCAACCTCTCTGGAGTCTGACGTACCTATAACGCGAACGGTATGCCCAAAATTCCTCCTGCCGGTATACAAGCTGCCTGGAGTTCCGGCTCGCAGATGATATGTGACAGGCAGCTCTAGACGCCCTACGGTGCCCCGTACCCCCTTCAATATGCCGGTATACAACGCCGTGACACCTTTTATCGTGGCACGCGCTTGAGGACTCATGGCATCAAATTGCTTGCGCAGCCCGCCGTTGTGCTGCCGGGGAATTTCGATGTCAAAGGGTAATAATATAACCTGGCCCTCCAGCAAGCGGCCATTAAACTTGCGGGATCGCACATGACCTTGAATGGGGTCGCCAGCATATCGTTCGCGAGCCATTGCTACCCGAGGGCTTTCGTCGGGGTATGGGCCCAATGAGGCAACGATTCTCCCTTCTACCGTATCAAAATCGCGTGCGCCCAACACGCCCGATATTATGGTGAACGGCTTCATAGCTGCACTGCCAAGGGAACGAACATCAACCACCGTAAAACCCGCTTCCTCGAGCGTTTTCCCCTCTATACGGTTGTACAATTCTTGCCAGGGCGCAGACGAGCGGTCAATAACCTGCGCTACTTCTTGATGGTCCGGCACCGGCTCAACTGCATTAGTATCGGCTGCAGGCGCAGGTGGTGTGCCATCCTCCGGCAGCTCCCGATCATACGGTATTGGATCGGGCTGCGGCTGCAGGGTCGTGGGCGGCCTCCGAACCGGCTTGTGCTGCGGAGGTGGAGAGCCCACGATATTAAGTGCAGCATCCACCTCATCGCGCGTCCACACATGGGCAGGATATCGCATAGCATGCAGCACGCTCGGCTGCTCGTTTGAGTTGTCGGGGGCAGGGACGGGTGCGTCATGAGCGGCAGCCGTAGGCAAGAAGTGCATTGTATCAAACGCCCCCTGCCCGCCAGGGTCTCCGTCAGCCGCTGCAGCAGGAACTCCAGAGAAAGAGACCCCTTCGGGCGGAGGCACTTGTTCTTCAAACTCGTTCGATTCTGGATGATCTATCATAGGTTACTTATGACCGCCGTACTTACTGCTTGTCTTTCCGCCACCTGGCAAGCCCCCGAGAATAGGATGCTGCATGGCAAAGGCAGTAAGGTTGTATGCGCGGGCGATTGACTGTCTATCCTGCACAGCCATCAGGCGCTCCATTTCTCGTGTGTGGGCTCTGCTAACGGTGCGGTTTATATAGCCAAAGTTACCAAGCGTATACTGAACCTGGCCGAATCGAACCTGATATGCCGCCACTACATCAAGCACGCCGACTTTACCGACAGAGCGTTGAAGTATACCGCTATATATTACAGTAAGACCCTCAATAGGCGGATCGCGCTCATCGTCGTGCTTTTGAAGCGCCTGCCGGGCTTTAGTGCCAAGCTGCAGAGCCGTCTTTTTGCTAAATGGCAGCACTATAGCCTGTCCCCCGAGCAACCTGCCTACGAACTTACTGGGCCTAAGGTGGTTCTCAATACGGTCTCCTGCGAAATGCTCACGGGCGAGAGCTGCCGCACTCCCCATATTGCCAGCCGGGCTAATAGATCCAACGATCTCTTGTTCTATATGATTGAAATCGTGCAAGGTTTTAATGCCGGTGATGACATCCATTGGCCCAAGGAAAATAGGATCAATTTCATCAAGTTCGATTTCATGAAACCCAGCCTCTTCGAGGGTTCCGGATTGCAGCCGTTCACCCACTTCTTCCACACTAGGGAATGCTTCCGGCCGTGTGATATCCCGATGATGTTTTGGGTGTTTACGCGCCGCTTCTTCGGCAGCATCCATTTTTGTCGGACGACCCTTCTCATCATCCAGGGGCACCTCTACGGCGCGGGTCAGCCTCGAAGGCGACCGGCGCTGAGTCGTACCCGCATCAGGAGAAACGCCAAGTTGCGCATCAAGGATCTGATCGATTTGGTGCCGTGACAGGAAACCTGGCCGCCTGATATTAGGGTTGGGCGTGACTTCTTCTGCTTGACTAGCTGGTTCAGGTGAAGGAGATGAAGCACCAGGTAAATAGTCTACACGCCCTAAAGGGTCAGTCGAGTATGGATAAGGTGCCGTGTTGGTATCCGGCGAAGATTGGGATGCATCAGGCGACGATAACGGGGTGTCGGGCTGCTCGAGCTGGCTATCGTCAGGACGTTCCATTATGAGTTATTCGCGTTACCTTCTATTGTTATACATATAGTGTATACTCAAATTTCGATAATGCCAACAATATGCGAACGATAGCCGGCCATCGTCGCACTTTTAGGCAAAAGGCAGTATACTGAAGACACATTATGCTGAACGCTCTACGCCACAAACTGCCCGCAGACTGGAAGCAGACTACTTTTTATGTGTTGATTATTGCCGGTGCAGTATTGCTTGTGGCGTTCCGCCTGGGGACATTATTGCCCGGCTTTAGTCACGACGAAATAGTCACGCTACAGCAGAGCGCCAGCCTATCTGAACTCATACGGAATCCCATCAATGCGCCGTACTTGCTACTCGTGCATCTGGTGACGTATATCCGTCCGGACTATGTACTGTGGGGGCGGATTGTCAGCGCCTTGTGCGCTTTGCTGGCGCTGGCGCTATTTTGCGCGCTTACCTGGTATTGGCATGGACGCCGTAATGCGCTGCTGGGGACGATACTGTTTGCCACCTCAGCATGGTTTCTGCATACAGCACGTCTGGGAACACCAGATGTGCTGCTGTTCCTCGTACTCGCCTTGGCTGTTTGCTACGTGTGGTTACACCATAAGCCCGGGCCATGGCCGCTGCTGGCCGGCTTTGCACTGGTGGCCGTGGCGCTCTATGTACCGGGTATGGTATGGTTTATCGGCGCGGGCATTATATGGCGGTTCAGGTCGCTGGACCGCGCCTTCCGGCAAAACCTGTGGGCGGTAACGGGCGGCGGCGTATTGCTGCTGGGGGCACTCGTGCCGCTGGGTATAGCTATCTACCGCCATCCAGCGCTTGCAAAAGTGCTTGCTGGCCTGCCAGCAGATGGGTGGCCGCAGCCGCTACATGTGCTACACAACCTGGCAGCGGTGCCGCTTCACTTATTTGTACGCGGCCCAGCTATGCCGGAGCGATGGCTTGGCAACGTGGCAGTGGTAGATATCTTTACGACTGCTATGTTTGCGCTGGGCGTATACCTGTATATGCGGCATGCACGACTAAAACGGACACTGCTGAGCCTGGCAGTGATCGTGGGCGGCTCAGTGCTGGTGGCATTGGACGGTGCTGTCTCGCTTTCGCTTATTGTACCTTTTATATACATTGTTGCTGCCGCGGGCATCGGCTTTATGCTGGACCGCTGGCTGGAGGTGTTCCCGCGCAACAGTATTGCAAAAGCTGCCGGCTATACGTTAATCGGGCTGGCAATGCTCAGTGCCGCGGTCTATTCGCTAACACACTATTTTATTGCCTGGCCGAACGCCAAAGCCACGCGCGCTATATATGTCGAACACCAGCTGCCATCTGGTACAATAGAGAAATAAAGAGGAGTTTGTATGAGCCGTTTTGACCAGGCCAAGATGCTGTTAAAAGTTAAAAAATTGCAGAAAGAGCTGCAGAAAGAAATCATTACCGTTGAAAAGGGTGATGGCGCCGTTAAGGTAGAAATTACCGGCGAGCAGAAAATCAAAAAAATCCACATCGATCCCGAATATGTCGACTTG
>JARIHB010000189.1 GCA_029288515.1 Candidatus Saccharimonadota bacterium
AATCATCGGAACTGACACACCGGTCATACCTGAACAAGCTGCTACCGCAGAACTGGAACCCTCCCCCTTACCTACCATAATTGCAACAGTATCTGAGCGTTTGACGATCCTCAGCGTTCAGGAGCAGGCGGTCGTTGCGCCGCAGCTGACTGATATTATGCGTATGGTTCGTGAGTCTCGTGCGCTCGAAACGCCAGGGCAAAAGATAGGAGCGCCCGCCATTGAGTCTATCGAAGAATCTGTTGAGGCTCGCCTCGAAGAAGCAATAATTGAACTGTTTGAAACACTTGGTATCGAGTACGGCCTGGAAGACGTGCAGGATTTTATGCGCGCACTCATACGGCCAGGCTCCCGGCCGCAAACTACAACCCAGTCCGCGCACGCAAATAATCTCGATCTCGAACATACCGGTACCCACGAGGTTAAACGGCATTTTATGCACCTAGCGGACAATGTAGCTGACGTGGAGAAAGAGTTGGGGCAGCTGCTTGGTGGTTTCGCACTGTTTTATGCGTCACGCGCCAAGCAGTACGAGCTGGCTGTGTAAGAGCTAGAAGTCGGCGATTACTATTTTGTGCATCTTCATCATGTTGGCAAAAGCGTCCGGCTTTTTCATGATCTCTTCCATATTTTCGGGTACGATCTGCCAGCTCATGCCGTACTTGTCTTTGCACCAGCCGCATACCTCGGCCTCGGGAACGGTAGACAACTTCCCCCAATAGTAGTCAATTTCGTCCTGATCTTTGCAGGCTACGGAAAATGATACGGCTTCGTTAAACGCATACGATTGCTCTGTACCGGAATCCATGGCCGCAAACCACTGGCCGTCCAGCATAAAGTCGGCGAACATCAGCGAGCCGGCCTTGGCTGGGCCAGTGTCTTCGGTGTAGCGGGCTTGCGTACCCGGTTTGGTGTTTTTGAATACCGATAGATAGTAATTTATCGCCTCTTCAGCATGATTGGCATTTTTGCCGCTAAACAGCAGTGACGGCACAATGAATGGCCGCGGCTCTCCTTCTGGATTAGTGAGTATCAGCTGCCAGGTCAGTCCATAGCGGTCTTTCACCCAGCCGTATTTCTTGCTAAAGGGATAAGCGTCCAGCGGCATGAGTGCTTCACCGCCGTCAATCAGCGTAGCCCACAGCTCATCCAGGTGCTGGCTGGCCTGCTCATCTTGCGACGGGTCAAAGTTGACCATAAACGAAACCGACGGATTAAACGTAAAGTCCGGTCCGGCGTTGATGTTTACAAAATGCTGGTCGCCAATCTTGAATTCAACAGTCAGCTCCTTACCGGCAAGGTCCTGCTGAAAGTCGGCGAGACCCTCCTCGGCAGTCTTAGGGTAGTTCATAACGGATACGATGCTGCTGTTTGGGAATGCCGATACGTAAAAATCGGCTGCTTCTTTCGCTTTGTGATCGAACCATAGGTTCGGTGTGATTTTTTGACCCATACGCTTCCTCCGGTTACACTGTTAACTCTTTTATCATAGCAAACCGCTTACGTCTTACTCGCGTCCTGGGCTTCGCTCTCTAAGTATCGTTGCAGCACCGCGGCGTTATTGAGGGCTGGGTCTTTCGCGGCATATAAAAGCGTTATCGTGGGGTTATTGGTTATCAGTTCCCGCAGCTGCGCGGTAGCCGGATTACGCGCCAGCTCGCCGGCGTATTTTGTGCTAAAAGCCCGAAATCGTTCCGGCCTATGATTAAACCAGATGCGCAGTTCCGGCGAAGGGGCGATTTCTTTTAGCCAGAGGTCAATAGCGGCCGCTTGCTTGCTCAGCCCTCGGGGCCACAGCCTGTCCACTAATACGCGCATGCCATCGGTCTGGGTGGGTGTGTCGTAGATCCGCTTTATCTGTATCATTGCCCTTTGCCGCCTTGTGACCGCGCACCGGATTAATAATTGTTTTCGTTGTAGTTGGGGAAGAAATCTTGCTTCAGCTGAGATTCTGGCAGGCCGTGTTTTTTCAGGTCGTCGCCCAGGGCTTCTACCATAGGCTCGGGGCCGGATACGTATACGAGAGATGCGTTCAGGTCCGGCACCAGCTCAGTCAGGCGTTCGGCCGTGAGCGGCGCGCCAGCCACATAGTGCACTGTGAGGCTAGGGTCTGTATTCGTCCACTCCTCTAGTTCGTCTTTAAACGGAACATCGGGCGTGCGGCTGCCGTACACGAGGGTGGCTTTGAGGGATTGCCCGTCATGCGCACGCTGCTTAAGAATGCTGCGGAACGGCGTTACGCCGATGCCGCCGGCCACGAACACGATTGGCGCGCCCGAATCCTGCCATACAAAGTCACCTTCTGGATTTTCGATAAGCTGCAGCGCCGTGCTGCCTGGCTCCAGCTTGGATAACGCTTGCTTGAATGTGCTCTCCGTAACACGCGTTGAGATTTGCAAAATGCCTTCAAAAGGAGCTGCTGAGTTGGTGAACCAGCGCTGGGTTCCCTCGTCGTCAGGGTTGTCGTGCGGCAGTTCAACACGCACATATTGGCCCGCTGTCCAGGTGAGTGGCTCACTGGGCTTAAAACGGAAGGCCCAGACATTGTCTACGAGGTGTTCTTTTTCTATAAAAGTAAGCGTCATACAATCCTCCATTTGCGCGTGTTTTTCTACCTCTATTGTAACAGATCAGCAAATGGTAAAAAAGTTGCTTGTGCTTGCAGGCACGCTATAATTAAGATGACAAACAGGGGACGAAGTGCGGTATATAAAAATAGTCCTGCCGGTAGCGGTATGCGGCCTGCTGATTGCTTACGGGGCGTGGGGTCTGTACACGCGCTGGCACGCAACTACTGGCACGTATACGCCTCGGGTCGTTGCTCACGAGACCCCCACTCCCAGCGAAAAGCCAGTAGAGCCGTCGTATACCGTCCCTCCTGACAAGCCGAAGTCCATCGACTTGCCGACTATTCAGGCGTCGGGCTTCATACAACAAGTTGACATAACTAAAACCAACGCTGTTGGCTCACCGGATAATGTGTTGATGGCCGGCTGGTTTACGCGCAGCGTTACGCCTGGCGACGCAGGTCTCAGTATTATTGACGGTCATGTGCAGGGTAAGTATCAGCCGGGCGTTTTTAAGCGGCTCGCGAGCTTAAAGGCTGACGACACCTTTACCGTGACATTCGGCGACAATTCAGTGCGGAAATTTAAGGTAGTAAGCGTACGCAATTACGCCGCGCAGGACGCCGCCAAGCCGCTCTTTGCCCAGGCTCCGGATATCACACAGCAGTTGAACCTTATTACCTGCGCCGGCAAGTTTGATAGCGCACGCAATCAATATGATGACAGAACCATCGTAGTTGCGGTACGATTGTAGCATTATGTTCGAGGAACTCCCTACAGGACAAGAGTTTGTCACCCAAGTAGTTGATAGCGCGCTTAGCCACATACAGGTCGATGATCCGAGCGACTGGCGAGCGAAATGTCCACCGCCGTGCGATATGAAGCACACCCTCACCGATGTGCCGTCTGATCACCAGGACGGCGGACCGATTTTTGTCTTTCAAACCCTCGCCCGGGAGCCGGACATCTCGACCATCGGCGTAATCGCGTACGGCCGTAGTGATCTCATCCCCGGCTACGAGGATCGTCCACTTGCTGATCGGCTCAACCCTCCGCTGCAGGCGATGGGGTTTATGGCCATTCTGTCCCCGGAGATCGAAAAGACGTATGCCGAAACAGTCTACAATACTCCGCCTGAGGCAAGTCGTGTGGATCTTCCACTTGTTAATGATGGAACGCATCTACGCGTCGCCAATGACCTCTCGCCTGACACAGTAGACCTTGCAACCATATATTTGTTGTAAGACTACCGGCTACTGCCACCTCCTTCATTGTCGGCGGCTGTCGCTGGCGGCTCGTCGATGCTTACGGGGCCGACGCTCACCAGCCGGTCGTCCGCCGGCCGATAGATGATCGCCAGCTGGTTTTTCTGATAGATGAGTATTTTGTCGCCATTATGCGCGTGTTTTAGGAAAGGCGTATTCAGCTTGCTGGCGTCGGTAACGGTGGCCAGTGCGGGCTGTTCGTTAGTTGGCAGCATAATGTGCCGGGCAACGCGTTCGGTAACGGCTGCAACGGTATCTGGCAATGCAGCCGTCTGCCGCCGGTAGTGCATGATTGCAATCAACCCGCCGGTTGTCATTAATATTACCGCCAGCACGATACCTGATAGTACGAACCAGAGTCTTGGGCGGGCGGCAGCCATGGTTAATTGTCGCTTTCAATGTACACGCGGTTTACGTCCAGAACAGCAGAAGCCGCCGTCCCACCATTATTCATGTATTCGTGCGGGCTTAGGAACAGATTATTGGCTGGCAGGTTGGTTGAAATAGAGCCACTTGTTACATCACCGGTGTCCAGCCGCTGCAGACGGTAGCCAACGCTCGTACCGTTTGGTGCTGCATACAAGACAAACTCGTACATGGCCGTGGTGTTGTTGGCCGGAAATGCAGCCCCAGTGCTGACC
>JARIHB010000076.1 GCA_029288515.1 Candidatus Saccharimonadota bacterium
ACTGTACTCTGACCAACCAAAATAGTTCTAACCTGTGCAAGAATGCTGTACCATAGGCATTACTGCAAGATATGAGCGAAGACGAGTTACTTGATTTGGTTGACGGCAACGATAACGTTATTGGGCAAATTGGGAGAAGTGTATCAGATAGGTTGAACCATTCAGGCGAGGGCTACATCAGAGCGGCAACTTGTCTAATCCAAAATTCCAAAGGTGAACTATGGATTCCCCGTCGTACGAAGGGTAAAAAGATTGCACCGCTGGGCCTTGATTCGTCTATGCAAGAACATGTGGGCGCTGGAGAGACTTATGAGCAAGCAACCATTCGTGGGTTAAAGGAAGAATTGACTTTAGAGATTGACCGGAAAGACCTTGAATTTATTGGCAAACTTTCGCCAACGCCCGACTTGTATTATTTTGTTGCGTTATACAGATATAAGACGGACATAACACCTAAGTATAATCCTAAAGATTTCGTTAGTTCGGAATGGATTAAGCCAGAAGTATTAATTAAAAAACTTGAAGCTGGCGAATTCGCGAAAAAGAGTCTTCTGCCGACAGTTAAGCTATTAATGAAGTTCTAATTTTGTATATAATGCCGTGCGCCAGATATAAGATTATTACATAAGGCCGTAGGTCTCATTTTTGCTATATAGTAAAAGGTAGTACTGGACTTTACGATGAGAGGCATTGCAGACTTACTATTGGCCACGGGGTTATTTTCGCTGTTTATAGCCGGCGCCATACTATTCGCTTTGGTGTTCGGCGGGGACGGTCCGAGCATGCTTACAAGTAAAAATCTGCGCAAAGCGCTCGTTGACGACTACAAGAATAAAAAAGTTGTTGCCCGCGGCCCCCTCGGCCTGATCAAGTTTATGATAATTCTAGCTTTGATCCTAGCGGCAGGAGGCGGCCTGATAAAGCTACTGCTTATGGCGTTCTAAAATTATTTGGGTGCGGCTTCGTACGCCGCCAATTCTTGCGGTGTGCCGAAAGATATAAACTCGCCAGGCCAGCTCGTAATGAGCCCGCCAGCGTTAATTATTTCGTTGTATATGTAAGAGACGTAGTATTCAGGATGGTGTTCATCTAAAGGGCGGGCAAAGACAGCTTGAGCTGCTTTATCAAATACCTTGAGGTTACTTATGTAGTGGCCACCGGCGACGGCATACGGCGAGATAACTTTTTTCTCTGCAGTGGTAATGACCAGGCCGTTTTCATCAATCTGCGCATAGGTGTAAAGCGGACGATCCGACTCAAATACCATTACGGCCGCGTCCATAGCCAGGGTGCCAATGAGGTTCGCCCGAATCGCAGAAGAGTACGCCTCGCTCTTAAAGGCAATGTCACAGTCCATGATGAGAATACCTTCATCATCCTTGATGTGCGGCCGCGCGCGATAAGCATCGCGAAGAGCCCCTGTTGGGGGCTCGTCAGTAATAATTATGTTCGCGCCTGGCAATTCTGTTCTAATACGCGAACCGAGATCATGTTTCTGGTCGTGCTCCCTTCTTAGAATAACCGTATGCCGCTGCTCGGCACCGATTCCTTCTAGGCTTGAGAGAGCCTTCTTAAACATGGGTTGTCCGTCAACCGGGATAAGCGGCTTGGGTGTTGTAACTCCTACCTCTGCAAAGCGAGAACCCCGTCCGGCCATCGGCAAAATGCTATGAAGTTTGCGCATGCAAAACCTTTCTAGTTATGTTGATATGTAGGTATATTCTTTTTTGTTTATGTTTGCAAGCGATACGCAACGTACTTTTTCGCTAACCAAGGGTGCGGCTTGGATATTTAGTATAGGGTATCGTATGCTGGAAACATGAAGTTCCATTGGTGTATTCAAAATGGGTAATGGCACCGTAAGCGATAACGATAGCAAAACGCGCATTAGTGTGTACTGTGTTTATTTTGACGCTCATAACAGAGTGTTGCTCGTCAAGGATGCTCATTCATTGCTATGGGGTTTTCCGGGAGGTGGGCTTGAACCAGGCGAAACTCATGGTGACGCATTACGCCGAGAATTTACCGAGGAAACGGGTATGGTGATGCGAGGGGCCTCAACGTATATTACCCGCCAGGATGATGATGTGAGGCAAAGGTACTTCTATAAAATAGAGAGCGTAGAGGGCCGCTTAAACAAGCTGGGTAATAATGACGATGTGCAAGAAGCGGCATATTTTAGTACGGGGAATTTGCCTTCGGACCTGGCGTCGGGCGTAGAGAAAATTGCCACACAGCAAATAGCGTTACTGCGCTGAGCTATATCTATTTCGCGCAGGATCGAACTACAGGCAGTAGCCTGATTTCTATTGAGTTGTACATTTTATTGTTCCAAAAAAGCATAAACATTATGTATACTGTGCTCTAACTTACACTACGAAGCTTAGAAAATTGTAAGTCAAGACGATAGGGAGCAGAATGGAACCAGAACGATTTATGAAATTACCGGAAGCTGCAGGACCTGCCTTATTGGGAGGTGCGGAGAGGACTTTGCCGAGCGCTATTACCCTGGATCTTCAATTATCGCCTGATCAAGTCGACGCGCTACTCGCCGAGCGAGTACCCGGTACCGATATACAGCCCAATCTTGTGCTGCCCAACGAGGTGCGGCATCCGGAGCTGTATGAGCGGCTTAACCGCCAGCAAGAAAAAGATGAGTATCGCAATACGTTGCAAACAGGACTCGCAAATGCTTGGGAAGCAGAGTATGGCGCCGAAAGGGCAGAGCAGCTTGTTGGCCGTTTTAATCATCTTGCCAAGACTATTGAAAAAGACGGTGCGCTGGTTATTGGCGACATGATAGACCGCGGAGCATTTGCGGGGCTTGTTCAAGAGTATGACGGGCTTATAAGAGACCACGGAAGTGGAAGTTTGCTGCACAGCTACGTTAACTTACGCAGTCATCCCGATTTCCTTACAAACAAGGGTTTCAACCGAGCATTTTTCCACCCCCTTGCTATAGCGCTTATTTCTCGACAAGTTGGCGGTGCTGTTCGTGTGGTAGATGCGCGTGCCAAAGACGCAGGCCCTGTGAGTGCACATGCTCAAGATAATATGTTGCACGTTGACGAAAATGGCGCTATGCGTAGCGGTAGCGAGATGAAGGTGAATCTTTCATGGGAGAAAGGACAGCCAAATGGGCCAAAGGGTCAGAACTTCACCTTTTTGCCTGGCACCCATAAGGGATTGCGCCAGAGTCAGGAGGGTCCTGACGGCCCGTACTTTACCGAGGCAGATTCAGTCTTCCGTACACCACAAAGTATTCGGCAAGTATTCGCATTGCAGCGTCAGGTGCGCGGCGGCGAAGATACTGTTTCCGAGATGACAGATCCTGAAAGGCCACTTTCTGCAATATTTGTAGCGAGCGATCTCGTGCATCATCGGTACAGAACGGAAGAAGGCGAGCCGAGAAGCGGGTTGATTATGGCATTCCACCCTACAGCGATCGTTCCCGGTGAGTATATAGATAGCTATAGTCCTGCTGATCGCGAAAACCTTACATTAGAGGAATCACTTTTTGGCATTAACAATGGTAGTCCGGATGCAGAATTTAGCACCATGCTGACACGTTATGCTTCTGAAATTGCCGAAAAGGTGGATGAGGTATTTGAGGCAGGCCAAGTTATTTATGCCGATGAGCGAGCGTTATCGCTTGATGGTATGAAGGCATGGTACAGGTCTGTAACAGAGGCACCCACCGTAGAAGAGATTAAACGAGATAATGCGTACTTCCCCCTCGGGAGCGAGCTTGGCTTCAAGGACTTCATAGCGTTATTGGGTACTCAGATGATGCACTATGACAAACACGCTTCTATCTACATGATCCTCTACCCCGATGGTCATGAGGCGGTTAGGAAATGGGCGCGTAACGCGAACCGTGAGATGCGAAGTGAGGTACTGCAAGCACGCCTCCAAGAATGGGAAGATGAAATCAGGCAGCCAGCTGTCGAAGATTTGTTGAGCCAGGAGCAGTTCCTTGAGGTTACGAGTCGTCTTCTCCAAAATGCTGCGTCTGTAACGCCTGAGATGCGCCGTGAAGGCCACCTTGACGCCGGCGAAGGCCTTTCTCCTACCGAAGCATATCAATCAGTAGAACAGTTTATTACTGATCTGGCAGAAAACTATGCCCGAGCAGACGGCAGACAAACGTATCTGACACTGTCTCTATTCCAGTTCTGGGCTTGCGATATGCTCAACCGGCTTAAGGGAAACGAGGATCCCGAACTCAGGGAGCTTGGTGGCAAGCTCCTCAGGAACTACATTACTGCAGCCGTGCTTGTAGAAAAACAAATCGCACATGAAGGCATTGAGCAGTAGTATAATTTCATTTCAGTAAAATCAGCCGAAACCTGTAGCCTGAAGAGCGGCCTAAATATCGTATAGTGTACATATGGCAAGTGACCAGAAGACAGTCGATTTTATCACCGGCCAGATGGCTGACGCTGGGGCTATTCGGAGTCGTAAGATGTTTGGCGAGTACACAATATATTGCGACGACAAAGTTGTCGCTTTGGTATGCGACGATCGGCTCTATGTGAAAGTTACTGAACCCGGACGAAACGCACTTAAAAAACAAGTCATGGGTACTCCATATCCTGGAGCTAAAGCCAGCTTTTTAATTGACGGAGAAGATTGGGATGACGCTGCGTACCTCTCGCAGCTTGCCCGGCTTACTGCCGACGCGCTGCCGGCCCCAAAGAAGAAATAATTTTTTCAAGTTGTCGGTATGTATTAACGAGAGTACCCGAAGCATCTATATGATAGCGTGCGTTTTGCATAATGCGATCTGTATCAAACTCTAATCCGGGGCCAATAACCACCGTGTTATCCTTTCGCTCGTTTTCTATAAATGCCTCTAGTGTATCAGGATATTTCGCACTGTCGGTGCTTCCCTGCAAATGGGCAAAACGAATAGCGAGGGGACAATCAAACGCAATATCGACACTACCAGCTTCACGGAGTGCCTCGGCAAAGCGCGGCGAACGGAGGTCGTCTACGCATAATCTGTCAGTATTCAGCTTAAGTGCTAGTTGCAAGGTGTAATCCCAGCCATGCTCTTTTAGCATATGCGCATGTGTGTTTGCGTAGTCGGCGCGCTGCTTAAGCTCAATATCGTTTTTTGCCGCATAATCGCGTATGACGGCACTGAAAGTGAACGTTGTAAAACCGTAGTTCTTTTCTAAGTATCTTGCCGCAGATGTTTTGCCGCTAGCCGGATGTCCAACTAAACAAACGATTACCCTTGTCATTACCCAATGGTAGCATAGAGATGGACCGTATTATGGCTTAAATAAAATATAGCCAGGCCAAAGTGTCTAACGCGCTATTCGTAATGCAGGGCGTCCACAGGGTTGAGTTTGGCAGCACGCCGTGCGGGGTAGAGGCCGGCTAGGGTGCCGACGATTGTAGTAAGTGCAACGACTGCAAAGATCAGCCAAATTGGCAAGGTAAAGATATTGGAGCTACCGATGTTATTCGAGTTTAGCTGTCTGTTGACGATGGGGTTGGCAATAAGTATTGCAGCGTAACCTACGCCCAGGCCAACAAGGCCACCGAAGAAGCCGAGCAATGACGCTTCAATGGTAAACAGCAGGCTGATAGTCGCTCGCCGGGCGCCAACGGCGCGCATAACACCGATTTCGCGGGTGCGTTCTAAGATGGACATGACCATGGTATTTACGACGCCTATGGCGGCGACTACGAGTGCGATGCCGCCAATGCCGCCCAGCACCAGGCCGAGTATGTTAAAGATAGAAAGTTGTTGCTTGATGGCGGTCTGCGCATCTACGGCACCTACTTTGTACTGATTGCGGATATTTGTTGCTGTTTCGGCGGCGTGTGAGGCTTGGTCTACCTTAACGATGAATGAGTTGTAGCCTTGTTTAGCTAGTTCGTCGGTGACTTTAACTTGAGATGGCTGGGGCTGGGTATTGCAGTTAGGCGTATGGCTGGCCCGGCATTTTTCCTGTGCGGCTTCCTGGTCGGCTTGAGTGATTTCCGCTGTGCGTTGTTCAAGCATACCCCGTGCCCAGGAGAGCGGTACGCGTATGGAATAGCTGTTATCGCTCGGTTCAATGATACCCACGACGGTTCCAGTGAGGGTTATAGGCGATTGTACGTAGTCGCGGCCGTCTGCGCCCGGGTGCGACTGGAACCAGGCCTGTTGATCTTTGAAGATTTTAAGCGGGTCACTGCCTGTGCCGTTGTACCAATTTTGGCTTACGAGTCCTACCTGCTTGCCGATGAGCGCCTGATAGTTGTTTTTAAAGCCAAGTTTGTCGGCGTAGTCGGCGGTGAGCGTAAGCGTACCGGTTGTGTCGGCGGCGGTAATATCACGGCCAGCCAGTACGTGATTAGGCAGAATGCCATTGGCGTCGTAGGCGACTACACGTTGCGTGCGCAGCTTCTGGTTACCGTAGGTGAGGGCTTGAAATTGTCCGACTTCGGTCTGCCGGGCAATACCGGTTACGTATTGCATTTTGCTAATCTTGGTAGCCATATCATCGGTAAGCTTCACGCAGTCCTGACAGTTGCCTCCGTAGTAATCACCCCAGTTGATGTCGGTTTGTTGCGAGACGGCAATCTGCTGGAATGTGCCATTGGCTTCGAACTGATTCGTCATGAATCCTTTTACACTGAAAACGGCCGCCAGCATAATGGTAACGCTCGTGGCGCCGATAACGACCGCAAAAATGGTGAGCGCCGACCGTAGCTTTTGCCGGCGGATATTACGGAAGGCGATGAGGAGGTAATCAATGAAGCGCATGGCTAGCCCCGTACCATATGTCCGTCTTTAATCTGTATAACGCGGCCAGCTTGCCGGGCGATGGCGTTGTCATGAGTGATGACCAACAGCGTGATACCCTGCTTATTCAGGTCGCGCAACAATTTCATAATTTCCTCACCCCGAGCGCTGTCGAGGTTGCCGGTGGGCTCATCTGCGAGGATAATGTTTGGTTTTACGGCTAAAGCGCGGGCGATTGCCACCCGTTGGCGTTGGCCTCCGGACAACTGGCTGGGTCTGTGCTGCATGCGGTCCCCCAGACCCACTGCTTCCAGGCACTCCTGGGCACGGGCTTTGCGCTCTTTTGGCTTCATGCGCGCAAACACCAGGGGGAGCATAACATTTTCCATGGCGGTTTGCGTGCCTTGCAGATTAAACGATTGGAACACAAAACCGATATGCTGGTTGCGGTAGTCGGAAAGCTGCCGGTCGCTGACGTGTGACAAATCATTGCCATCCACAATGACGGTACCGGAGGTGGGTTGGTCGAGGCCACCGATGATGTTCGCTAACGTGGACTTGCCTGAGCCTGACGGTCCGGTTATAGCTACGAACTCACCGGATTGAATCGTGCAGCTTATACCATCGAGTGCGTTTAATGTCTCGTCGCCGAGATGATACGTTCTGGTAAGGTTTTTTATTTCTATGACAGCTGGCATGAAGTTGTCTTTATGTAATCCTAGTATCTGT
>JARIHB010000089.1 GCA_029288515.1 Candidatus Saccharimonadota bacterium
CGCCCTTTATTCACCCCAACGCTCACGCCGAAGCCACACCCATTATTCTGAGCACCGACGGCGTAGCGCCTACCGATAAAAACGAGGTTATCATACCCAAAATTAACGTTGAGCTGCCGGTGATATACAATAGCAGCACCAGCGACACTGACATCGAAAATAATCTGGAGGACGGCGTAGTCCACTATCCCACCACTTCGCTGCCAGGGCAGGGTGGCAATGCCGCGTTCTTCGGCCATTCCAGTAACAACATCTTCAACAAGGGCAAATACAAATTCGCCTTCGTACTGCTGCACGAACTTGAGCCAGGCGACATCTTTTACGTAACCTACAACGGCAAAGTATATACCTACAAGGTGTATCAAAAGAAAGTGGTAGAACCCACAGAAATTGGCGTGCTCAACCCCGTAGCCGACAAAAAAGCAACTGCCACGCTCATTACCTGCGACCCGCCCGGCACCTCACTGCACCGTTTGGTCGTGTGGGGCGAACAGGTGAGCCCCGACCCAGCAGCCAATGTCACAGCCACGCCCATCCAAAGCACCGGTACACCGCCAACGCAGTTGCCCAGCAACAGCCCCAGCTTATGGAGCAGGGTAGTCGGCTGGTTCCGGCGATAACAGGCTATTAAAAGCCTCAAAATTCATATTCCTATGCAGGGATATAGCATTCCGTCTATCTGTCTAGTACTATAGGTCAATATTATCGACTAATCAGAAGGGGATACTGTGTCGCCAGATCGTGATGCCTTTGGAGGAGAGCCTCCTATGCCTATACCGCCAGACGCCATAGCCAGGCCAGGTGAGTTTGAGCTTACTGCCGGCCGAGACACCGGAACGCTTGACG
Organism: Candidatus Saccharimonadota bacterium; assembly: GCA_029288515.1. GTDB lineage: Bacteria > Patescibacteriota > Saccharimonadia > Saccharimonadales > UBA4665 > PMNU01. The sequence continues at coordinate 847 of JARIHB010000089.1, forward strand.
GCCCACTGCCGGAAGCTGTCTATCTACCAACCAGCACTACTGCTTTTGAAACAACAGAGGGCCAGCCAGAACAGCAGGTTACCGACCGTGAAGTTGCCGCGCTCTTGATTGCCACAAGCGAACAGTTGGGCGCCGAACAAGTTGACCGCATTTTATCAGCCAATCAGGACTTCAATGGCAGCGGCAGGTCGGTACGGGATACCACAGATGGTCAGGTATACCATGACCCTCACTACAGCAACCGGCGTCTGCTGCGAGAACTGGTACCGCTTGCAGACGCAGCCGACCAGCTGGGTGCAAATCCTAAGAGCGTAGCTGATGCAGTCGCCCACACATTAGACCAAGTCTGGTATAAAGAATACACTCACAGCGACCTCCTGGTCGCCCAGCTTGCCGACACGTTTGGCAACCTTGCACAATGCAGACAACCCCTTACGTCAGAGGATATTGCTGACCTACAGACGCTTGCCACCGAAGCAGCAGGGGCAGGCGGGCTGCAGGAAGCATTAATGATTGTGCGAGCCGCAACTGCCACCGGGGCTACGCTGCACGAGGGGGTCCACCTTGCCAGGCAGCAGGTGGTCTCCACGGGCGCCTCAATCTTACGCAGCCAGGCTAACGATATGGTCGGCGCGCTGCAAGCCCTCAATGTAGTACGACCGCTTTCCAGCTTTACGGGTGAGATTTTTGACGCCTTGGCGGCTGTCGATTTTAGAGAACGGCCTGAAGCGTACCAGCTGTTCAGGCGGATTATGGGGTTTGTAGGCCCGGCAAGCGGCCGCAGCGCACTGGAAACAGTTGCTTCTATTATCAATTACACTAGAGAAACCCATAGTATACAAGAAGCGCTCCATAGGGTAGTGTCTGACAGTAACCGGCTTGAAAGCACAAGCGTTATACATCCAGAACTGGCCCGTGACCGGTATTTTACCCCTCATCGAGGCGAGCTGGTACACAGCATTACACCATACCGTACCGGACGCCGCTTAAACGATGGCGTCCGTGACCTGGAACGACTCACCTTCGCCTCTCGGCCACGCGGCGACATCGTCGCCGAAGGCGCGTGGGTATTCGACCCCGCAATCAATACCTGGTACTCGTTGGGCGGTGAGACAGAGCGGATAAACGCGATAGGTGAGTCACCTCAGGTACGCGTCACCGTTGTCCCTTATGATGTCAGCATGCTGAGCGATACACCACTTTTGTTCCATATGCACCCCGACGGCTTTACACCTGAAGAACACGATAAAGTTGGTTTTGCATTCCCCACCAGTGTTGATATAGCCGCCGCCGGCGCTATGGAGCAAAGCGCCGAACGCCCCGTGCCCCTGCGCTCATTCATCGCCCACCCGCTGGGCATCACCGAATACACGCACCCGGCCGACAATGACGCCATACAACAGGTAGCCGGCGGTTTTGATGCCTTGCGCGACCAGGTAATCGCGACAATGTTCACCAGCCACGACCACCTCCGGCGTGCAGTTGCCGAACAGGGAGCCGAGAGGATCACCCGAAAACTCATCGCAGAAATTAACGGGTACCTACCGGAAGGGTTTAGTATTATAATGTACCCGCAAGGCGCTGATATGGAAGCTATCATCGACGGGAATTAGAGAGAGGGGCGGTATGGGCATCGAACAGGGTGGTTCTGACGAAGGGGTGCCAGAGCACCTGCAGCCACCAGTGGGCGACGCACCGCTCATCCCTGATACCGGCCGGCATGACTACACACCGCCCGCCGACCCTCTGCCTGCGGCGGATTTACTCCCCGTTGGTCCGGCATCGACAGGGTATGAAAACAGCGGGGTCATTGCCGATCCCGAACTCGCAGCACTGGTAGTGCAGGGCGGTGAAGCGCTGGGCTATGACCGCCTCAACCGCCTCTTACGGCTAAACGAGCCGTTTAATCAGCCACATACGACGGTTGCACCGGACGGCACTGAAACTACCGATCCTCACTACGGCCACAAACACTTTCTGCCCCGCGCCATAGCCTATGCGCAAACGTGCGAGCGTGTCGGTATGACCGATGAGGAAGGGGCGCTTCTGCTTGAGTCGGCATTGCTCGCAGGCGACAGCGCGCGCGTTGCCGGCAGCAATAGGGTAACAGGCAGCCTGGCTGCAGCCTTGCGGCCCACCGCCGAACGAGGGGAACACCTTACCGAGGAAGACACCGATGGACTGCTAATAGTCATGGCAGCAACCAGCAGACATCGGATGCTCATGCCCAGCCTGCATATGATAGCGGCGGCCAACAGAGCAGGGTTGGGCGTTGCCGGAGCTTCCGAGTTGATTGCTCAGTTTATGCCCGGCGGGACACGCCGCGAGGTAGAACTCATCACAGAGGCCATGAACGTCCTCGACATCGCCGATGCAAACCCGGAGCTGATCGGTCACGTGTTTAGCGGCCTTATCAATTCCCAAGCGCACGAACGCTACAAAGGGTACGAACTGGTAAAGGACGCTCTGGCGTACGGCGGGCCAGCCGCCGGTCTTACCAGCAACCAAATACTGGAGCGCATTGCTGAAGCCCGCAGTCAGGGCCTCAGCTACCCCGCAGCAGTCAATCACGCCACCGGCGGCTTCGATAAGGATGCGCTCACCGACCCGGAGCGTGCAGCCGTCCTGCCGCACACACCCCCGGAACAGTATTTCATAAACAGGAACGATAGCCCGCTCGCGCACGCCGTGCTGCCGTACCGTACTGTCCGTTCATTTGAAGCTGGCATACAAGATATCCACAGGCTCACGTTTGCCAGGGGCGATCTGGACGAACGGGTTGCTGCCGGCGGATGGATATTCGACCCGGCAACCAGCACCTGGTACTCATTGGGCGGCGAAACCCGGCAGACGGGCGAACACAGTATAGAAACTACTCAGCTCCCCTATGACGTCAGCCGGCTCAGCAACAACCCGCTGTTCATTTCAATCCATCCGGCCGAGTATGCGCCCGCGCAGCCCGAACGGCCCGGGCATATGGTACCCTCCCCGAAGGAATTGCACCGCTTAGCCGGCATGTGCGAACAAGCCGGCAGCGCAAGAGCAGTCCGGGCGTTCATTTCCCACCACCGCGGCATTACCGAAATTATCCACTATCCGGACGCAGGCGTCATACGCGACCTTGCAGACGATATAGAAGATGTCGTGCAGACTGCCTACGGCGTGGTCTTTGGCAGCTGGTACATGGGCCGCACAATGGGGCCGGAAATCGGCGAAAAAGAGACGGCACGCCGGATGTTCATAGCCATCAATGCCGCGCTGGACGGGGCGGCAGAGCTCAAACTCCATCCGCATGGCGCCGCCTTTTCCCCTATGCCCAGCCCGCGTTTCTTCCGGCCAAGCTAAAGGTCGTTTGATGTCATTAACGGCGTCAGGCTGAGCGCGTTCTGGCCGGTAAGTGTGTACAAATAATTATAATTCGGATTAAAGAAGGGAAGATACGACGGATTGGCAGCCGCCAGGGTATGCGCGTTTATGCCGTCAAAATCCATGATAGCGGCTTTGCCGCCGCTGATATACGTCATGCGGAAACCATCCATCCAGGTGATGTGCGTTTGCGGCGCGTCAAAGGGTAGCTTGAATTGCCAGGCATAGCCTTTATCGGTTTCTTCGTCGTACACCGCTACGCGCGTTGCGTTCTGCGCCATTGCGAGACGGCCGTTCTTAGAGAATGAGACATATGTTGGCGCGTCAACCTTCAGGATATACGCCGGCACCAGCACCGGATTGTCTTGCTGTTTAAGCTGACCGATGGGGTCTTTGTAGACATACACCTTATTTTCGCTTTGGGCGCCCACGGCTGCGTACCATACTTCGCCATAACTGGCGATTTCCAGTAGGTACTGCGTATTGGCCGCGGCCTGACGCAACGTATAAGTGTTTGGCTTATCCGTGCCGCGTTGCAAACGAATCAACACTTTACCAGCCGGCGCGCCGTTGGTTGTAGCATACAACACCAGATCAGCGTTAACGGTGTAGGCCAGCACATTACTCAGTAGCGGCTGCGGCGTGGGCTTTTTAAGCGTGGCGGTAAGTAATTGCTGTGCGTTCTGATCGTACAGGTAGTACTGGTCGTACTTTTTATCGCGCATTTTGAGGTCGGACGGATTGGTGCCGAACAGTTCGGTTAGATTCTGCGACTGCGCAGGATCCTGACGGTCGAATAGAATATATTCGCTGCCGGGCTGGCCGTTTTTTTCATACTCACGTTTGAGCGTAACGTGACGGTTATCGTCCGACCACTCAATGGCTGTCCAGGCTTTGGTGGTCGATGACGCAGTATATATGTCGGCCGGCACCTCCAACGTCTTGGCCGGCACAGCGTCTTTGCTGGCGTTCACGTTGATGTCATACAGGTCAAACCGGTCAATAGCGGCGCTCTGGGCCAGCAGCCAGTGACGGTCACGGCTCTGGCTGATCATGCCCGGTGCGGCACTATACTGTTTAACGGTTGAGGTGTTCAGTTGTGTAGGCACCAGGAAAGGGTAGTCAAACCGCCCCACACTGCCGCCGTCCACTGTAATCGGGCGCTTCCAGTCGTAATAGCCAGCGCGCTTCAATTCGATAGTATAAGCGCCGGCCGGCAAGACCAGGCGGTCGTTAGTTTGCGTCTTTTTTTCTTTATTGACATACACGTCCGCTTTTTGCGGCTGCGACGATAAGAACACCAGGCCGTTCTGAATAACGTGACCTTTACGGTCGATGCCGAAACCATATGCCTGATACAACAGCACCGTTGTTCCCAGCAAGAGCAACAACCCGATAAGCACATAGCCTAGCGCCAGGCGCCGGTCGTGAGCTTTTTGTTTTTGGGGATCTAAGAAATCCATAGCGTCGTTTGTATTATACGCCATGAAATGGCATTGTTTGTACGATTTTTTCTCGCTTGCGCGGCCGTAGAGGCTGCGGTACTATACATATAACTTACGCTTATGCGGTAAAAGATAGGGTAACAGCAAAATCGTGGCTAAAAACGTCTTGGAACTGAACGGCAAACGATATGACGCCATTACTGGTGCGTATCTGGGGGTCAGCAGTACAGCCGCTGCGGTTGCGGCACCCGTCAAAAAGGCCAAAAAGCCGGCCGGGAGCGCTTCCAAGGGCCGAGTAGTAGACGGCTTTATACGACCCAAAGTCACGGCCATCGTATCTGCCAAACCAAAGCCGGCCGCCAAGCCGAAGAAGGTTCAGGCCGCAGCTGAGGCCATACCGGTAACCGTTAAACCGAAGGCTAAGCCCGCGCATACGCCCGCACCCGCAGCAAAAGCCGTACACACCAAGCCGAAGACTATCGTCGCGCGCCCGGCTGGCGTCAAACCCAAGCCAGTTATTAAAAAAGTGGCCGATGTACCCAGGCCCAAGCCGAAAGCCAGCCCCACTTCAAGCGCTGTACACATTCCCATTACTACCAAGCCGCACCAACCTCAAAAGGCCAAAACGCTTATGCGCCGGGCGGTACACAAGCCAAACGTATCAATCAAACCCGCTATTAAGCCACAAGCGCCGGCCGAAATAGCGCCCAGACCAATCTCCGCCATCACCCTTAAGCCATCTGCATTGCATGTCGACGAAGAGCGCCTGGCTCGCGCCCAGCACGTTCACAAATTCAAAGGTATTCGTCATTTTCAACCTGTACGCCCCGACTATACACCCGAAGCCATAGAGACCACCCCGCGCCCCGAAGCGCCGATAGTACCAGCTATTGCCGTCCAGGCTGCGCCGCCAGCCATTACACCCGGCCAGCACACAGAAGGTGATATATTCGAGGCTGCGCTAGCCCGGGCCGAGAGTCACAAACAGCCCAAACACCAACCGCATAAACGCCCGCGCGCCCATCGTCGCCTTGTAAATACCATGGCTGGCGTTGCCGCACTGTTGGTAATTGGCGGATTTATAACCTACCTCAATATGCCTAACATTCAGTTGCACGTCGCTTCAATACAAGCCGGCTTTACCGCCGATATGCCTGGTTACAAACCGACTGGCTACGCACTACAGGGCGGGGTACAGCGCATAGGCAATACTGTCAGCATGCGGTTTACTTCCGGCGAGCACAACTACACCGTTACCCAGCAGCCATCTGCCTGGAACAGCCAAACGCTTATCGACAACACCGTTGCCCTCAGCGACGGTGCCTACAAAACCGTACAGGCCGGTGGCCGCAATGTATACGTCTACGGCGATAACAACGCCGTGTGGGTAGACCGCGGCGTACGCTACGACCTTACTGTTAATGCGCCGCTTACTACCGACGATATCTCACAGCTAGCCGCAAGTTTGTAAAAGGCAGGGCTGCGCAGTGCAACTTATAAAAGCCCTCTCTATCTGTTATAATTGCCGGCATGAAGCCTGCACGAACACGTTTTGCGCCCAGCCCCACGGGTTTCTTGCACGTGGGCGGCATCCGCACCGCGCTCTTTGCCTGGCTAGTGGCCCGCCAAACTGGCGGCCAGTTTATATTGCGCTTTGAAGACACCGATAAAAAACGAGAAGTGGAAGGTGCCCGCGAGCACCTCATCTCCAGTTTACGCGCCCTCAATCTTGCCTACGATGAAGGCCCAGACATTGGCGGGCCGTACGCCCCATACGTACAAAGCGAGCGCCTGGAGCACTACAAACAATGGGCGCAAAAGCTCATCGATGCCGACCATGCCTACGCCGACCCGTACAGCCCGGAAGAAGTACAGCGTTTCCGCGAGCAAGCCCAAGCCGCCAAACAACCATTCCTCTACCGCAATCACCGCCCAGAGCAACCGCCAGCGTGGGATGGCACACAACCGCTGCGTTTCAAATCCAACCCCCAGCCGTACCACTGGCACGACGAAGTAATGGGCGACCTGCACAGCGGCCCGGAAGTTATCGACGATTTTATACTTATAAAGTCCGACGGGTATCCCACATACAATTTTGCACACATTATCGACGACTTCGAAATGAAAATTACACACGTTATCCGTGGCCAGGAATTTACAGCCAGTGTACCGAATTATTTGAACCTCTACGAAGCGCTTGCTATTGAGCGTCCCTTAATCGCCACCATGCCCCATATTTTAGGCCCCGACGGCAAAAAAAAGCTCAGCAAACGCGATGGTGCCAAAGACGTGCTGGATTATATCTGTCTCTTATACACATCTGACGCTGCCGACGAT
>JARIHB010000103.1 GCA_029288515.1 Candidatus Saccharimonadota bacterium
TTCGTCGGCAGCGTCAGATGTGTATAAGAGACAGAAGTTGCAGTCATCAAGGCTGTTAAGGAAGTAACCGGCCTGGGTCTTGGCGAAGCCAAGGCTTTGGTTGATGGCGCCCCGAAGACCATCGTAGAGAAGGCCAAGAAGGAAGACGCTGAGAAGCACAAGAAGGCCCTCGAAGACGCTGGCGCAACTGTCGAACTGGCCTAAGCGCACGTCAACACAGCAAAAGACCCGCTCATACAGCGGGTCTTTTTTATATCGTAAACAAATCATACCGGCGGCTGCGGACGCAACAATTCAGCTGCGCCTGCCATGCATGCGCCATTAATGCACAGGAACAGCCCGTCAAGCTGCGACATACCCAGCAAGCCGACATCATGGCTGTCATAGGCTCTTGTAACCCTGCCGGCTGGCACCCACACAATAGGGTTGTACACTGGTGAATTGTCCGGGATTACCGAAAGGTCGCTATCCGGCGACAGATGCACTTCATAATGCAACATCGCCGTCCATTCACCGATGCCTGTATCTTTGTCAGGCACATACGTAAGCGAACGACGAACCGGGGTCAGCACGCCGCTGAGTGCACCTGCAGCGAGCACACCAGCAATACCGGCTTTGCCCAGCGCCCATTCAACAGCCATCACGTCAACACTGCGGTCATGCTCACCGCGACCCACATAATAAGCCTCCTGTCCAGGGGGAAGTATAAGCGGCTGGTTGTCGTTCACCGGCCAGTGCGCCGGATCACCACCGGCTAATAGGGCAAAAATAGAACGCGGCATGCTGCGCGTAATGGTGCTAAGCGTGTACAAATGACGGGCTTCGTTTAGTGTTTCACGCCGTACGCCTCCTAGTAATTGCTGTCGTGGTGCATCAAGCACAATGGCAGACACCGCACATACGGGTAGCTCAGGAATACGTCCCTCAGCTGACATGACACACCTCACATTCCATAGTATCCCCATTAGACCAGCGACGGGCAGTAATTACTATGAAGACAAATTCTATGAATCACATTTCATATTTATGGCAGGTTGTCGGTGAACAGATCTTCGCGGCGCAGGTGGTAGACATGCTCTTCAAATACCGTAGTATCCGTCGAAGCAAAGGCTAGGATATCGAGCAAGCTACGAGATGGTTTGGTGATCTGTGACAGTTCGTCGGCAGTATACAATGTATTCTTACCCGTCTTTCCATGAGAGACAACCGCAGTGTCGGCCGGGATATCGCCTGTATACACGGCGAACAGCTTGTCGTCAAAAATCATATCCTTATATTTGTCTATGCGCCTGAACACGCCTTTATGCGCTAATGATATCGTCACACCCAGCCGCTCCTGCGACAGGCGTTGGGCAGCGTCTGCGGCTACTTCACCTTGCAGCACGAGTCCGGCCGGCCACTCGCTTACGTCGATAAAAGGCTGACGGTCACGTTCAAGAATCACATACGCACCATGCTGTCGGGCAACAATAACCACACAGAACCGTGGACGGCTCATTGTAAGGTTGTTTCCATAGCTCGCCAGCAGTTGCTGCTTGCCCTTTGGCGTTATCGAGTACGTGCCCCACCGACTCTTGACTAAACATCCCTGCGAAACCAAACGTCTAATGTAGTAACCGCCCAGATCGGCGGGGAAGCCGGCAGCCTTGCATATTTCGGTAAACCGGCAACTATCCTTTCGGAAAAAGCACGATACTATACGAAATTCTACCTGCATCATATTATTTCTATTGTAGCAAAAACATAGCCTTACCGAGCAGTCTAACCCACACTGCATATCGTTATTTGTGCACTGCGTAGAGTGCCATAGCTCCCATCAACCACCACTGGTAGCGCCTGCTTATCCACAGGAGCGAACAATACTTTGACTTGACTTAGACTTCATGATAGGCTTAGGTATAAGTGTAGCAAAGACAAACACTTCCCTTTGAGAGATAGAGAGACAACACAAGAAATGGCAGACGTACCAGACAAACAGATCAAACGGCTGAGAGCGTTGATTCAGGAGGCAGAAACAAATTTGGCAGCAGCAAACGAGCTGCTAGTGAGCCTCGTGGGTGATGACGAACGCATTAAGCCGGTTGTAAAGGAAGATAATCTTGGTAAGGTTATTGAAGGCGTATTTGACGGCCAAAACATGGTCGGCTCAGACGGTAAAACATATCCGGTGCCCGCAAACTACGCCAGCAAGAGTAAACTGGTACAGGGTGATATCCTTAAGCTGACTATCGCCGATGATGGCGCATTTCTGTACAAGCAGATCGGCCCGATTCCGCGCAAACAGGTAGTCGGCGCGCTTAAGCTTGAAAACGGCCATTATTTCGTTGAGGTCGGCCCGAAGAACTTCCGCGTACTGCTGGCCAGCGTGACCTATTTCAAGGCAAAGCCTGGCGACCAGGTAAGCGTCAACGTTCCTGAAGACGACTCAAACGCTGAGTGGGCTGCCCTCGAAGCCGCCCTTTAATGCCCATGGCATACAAGTATGCCTTTGAATCCATCGAAATAGAAGATGAGTATGCGCCTCTCCGGTTAATTGCGCCCGGCGTGTACGATACGCTGTCATCGGCAATTGACGAGGCTGGCAACCAGCACACACTCCTGCCGGACATACATGTCACAACATATACGGCACTGAGTTTCGGCGCATTTGTGCTTGCCGACAACTATATGGCAATCTACGCCCGTAACCTTGAAACACACGGCCATGGCACTGGCATATCCGTACCAAACCAGGGCGACTGGATGTGGGGCAACGAGCTATACTCGGCAGCGCATATCGGCCGCGATCATGACTACCTCGACCTCAACTGGCAGCCCGCTTTGCTTATGCCAAGCCTCGACGCCACGGGCAACCAACCCCGAGACCACTCAACCGTGGCGCTCGTAGTAAATAAGACAGCGCTCGATGGACTATATATCGCACAGCGCCACTTTGTGCCAAAAGAAACACCGGATGGAAGCAAAGCAAAAGTCTTCGACCGCGATGCCTACTTACAGACGAACACATACAGACGCACATAAATCACAACGGGCCGCATAGCCCGTTTTTGCTACAATAGAACTATGAAGAGGGGCAAGTATGGCGCGGGCGTTATATAGAACATACCGTCCGCAAAAACTGGCTGACGTCGTTGGTCAGGAACATATTACCACCGCGCTTACCCGCGCGTTGGCTCATGGTACGATAAGTCATGCCTACCTGTTTACCGGGCCGCGCGGCGTGGGTAAAACCAGCATCGCCCGCATCTTAGCCCACGAAGTAAACGGCCTGCCATACGAAGACGACCGCCAGCATTTGGACATCATCGAGATTGACGCCGCCAGCAACCGCCGCATCGACGAAATCCGTGATCTCCGCGATAAAGTGCATATAGCGCCCACTAGCGCCAAGTATAAGGTTTACATTATCGATGAGGTGCACATGCTCACCAAGGAGGCTTTTAACGCCTTGCTAAAGACGCTTGAGGAACCACCAGCCCACGTTGTATTCATACTGGCTACCACCGAGGTGCACAAGCTGCCAGAGACCATCATCAGCCGCACACAGCGCTACGCCTTCAAGCCGGTTGACCGGCCAGCGGTTGTGGCGCACCTGCAGCACCTGGCTGACGCGGAAAAAATAGCTATCGAGCCCGAGGCGCTGGAGCTGATTGCCGCTCATGGCGAAGGTTCGTTCCGGGATAGCATCAGCTTACTGGATCAGGTTCGTAACGCTGGCGACAAAGTAACACTCGCTGGCGTACAGGGCATGCTAGGCATTGCACCAGCTGAACTTATTGAGGCCGTTATACACGCGCTCGCCGCCCATGACGTTGCCGGTATTGCCACCCAGCTTACCGCCCTGCAGAACGCCGGCCACGATCCGGCGCAGGTTGCGCGCCAGCTCGCCGGACAACTGCGCGCTGGACTGATTGTCGGCACGCCGGCACTGCCCAGCGGCCCATTACTGGAACTACTTACCAAACTCATCGAAGTCCCGGCCAGCTCCTCGCCGCGCAGCTACCTCGAAATCGCCCTCCTCGACACCGCCTTCTCGCTTTCAGGAGCCCTGCCGGGCAAGGCTTCCCCCATGCCCGCCACCCCTAACGTCCGTAGTGAAGGCGACGATAAAAAGATAATGGGCGAGCCTGCTCCTTCTGCTACCGCCGTCATAACCGAACCCCATCCAAGCAGTTTCCACAAAAAAACTGCTCGCCGCAACGATCCCGAAGAAGATCAGGCGCCCACCAGCGAAGCACTTATCGAAGCCGCCCTCTGGCCGAAAATTTTAGGGGCTTTAAAGCAAAAACATAATACTATTTATACGCTGGCACGCACCGCCAAACCACATTTTAGTCCGGGGGTCATCACCCTAGAATTTACGTTCGCTTTTCATCAAAAACGGCTGAATGAGGCCAAAAATAAGGCCGTCATTGCTGAAGTCGTACACAGCTTAACAGGGGAGAATCTAAAAATCACCTGCACAGTAGGAGAAGGGGCTTCGGCACCCGCCACGGCAGCGCCTGCGCTTCCTCCTCTTCCTCCCGATGACGGCGAAATAATACACAGTGTGCCCATGCCGCCGGTTCCGCCAGCGCCAGTAGCCGCGCATAACGAATTGCCCGGCAATGAAGTCGTCT
>JARIHB010000118.1 GCA_029288515.1 Candidatus Saccharimonadota bacterium
TAAGAGACAGGTCCAGCAAGTAGGCGGTGCGGTTGGCATCGCCATCATCGGTGTCATATTCTTCGGCCAGCTCAGCCACGGCGCCTACCATAGCTTTGACGCTGTCGCCCCGCAGCTGCGCACAGAGCTAACCAGCCTGCAGGTGCCACCCTACGCGCAGGAAAACATTATTGTCCAGGCCCGTGAGTGCTTTCATGACCGTACCGCCGAAAAAGACGCCACAGTGGTGCCGAAAAGCTGCAAACAAATCCAATCCAGCCCCAATAACCCAGCATACCAGGCCGTTGGCAATGCTGTAGCCAACAGCGCACTCAACGCCAATGCCCACAACTTCGCCAGCTCCTTCCGTTGGGGCGTCATATATATACTCGGCTTGCTCGTTGTAGCATGCGGTCTGAGCTTTACCCTGCCCCGTAAGTTCAAAGTCGTTCAAGAAGGTGCTTAGCATAATCACCGTACTCTCTTGTCAATTTCACCATGAGCGTGTATAAGTAGTCTGATACTAAATTTTTAGAAACGGTAAGCATTCATTGGAGTAACCATATGAGCAGCTTCGAGATGCCTGATGATTTTATTGAAAAGGGGCGACAGCTAGATGACAGGAGCGACCAACAATCGTCATTAGGCGATCCCATGCGTGACAGTGGGTTGCATCCTGGTAACGTCTCGGTGGATAGCAGTATACCCATCGACCGCATGCATGCTGAGCATCCAAATTTTGCCAGCAATAGGCTATTTGAATCATACGCCGGCGTGCCGGTTACTGTAGAGATGCAGGAACGGGTACGATCACTCTACAACAACACGTTTGTATTCGATTGGCTTGGCGACAACACAGTACCGCCCATGCTGGAAACGTTTCTGAAGCCCCGGACAGACCGCATTTTGTCCGACCCCCTCTACCCCGACGATTTACCCGTGTTGCTCGATGCACAGCTCGGTGGCAGCGATGGGATAGCCGGCGCATACGCGAGCGTTGTAACCGGCATCACAGCCACGAGAATACTTGCTAATTATTCAAGGGAAGATGCCGGCCGAAAGGTAATGAGTACTCGCCGGCTAGGAACGCACCAGCTAGACCGGGGTATCGCTGCTGGCCATTTCAATATACATGCCGACAAATACGGCCGGGTCCAGGTAGACATCGACACACAAACATCACATACGGTAGCCTACGATTGCTACTATACTGCCAACGGGGTGTATCTTATAGCCAATAATAATAGCGGGCGTATACGCATCGTGGACCGCGGCGGGGACGGCAAAGGGCCGATCGTGCTGCGCGACACGCCGCGTGCAATTGACCCTATACTGCCAACGTATTTTAACCGCTTGAATGGATTGCTACAGAGGCACCAGGTGCTGCTCGATACGGCAGCCGAGGCGGCAGGCATCGACTCGGACATACTCAATCGGCGCTACACTGGGCTTGACGAAGAGACAGCTAATACACTGCGCGAGGCAAAGCAAGCTGCAAGCAAAGAATTCAAAACGTATATGCAGGAACATGACCTGCCGGCCGAGCTACGCTTTGATCTCTTAAAGAATGTGGAACGTCTATATCAAGCCGTCTGCTTCTCGTTCTATTACAATGAAATGTCTGGTGAGCCGGAGGCATCAGGACTGAGGAATATGGCCCAGCGTACTCATGATTATTACGACAACATTTTACTGTCATACACTGCCACGGAGTCCCCCGATGAGTAATTTTGAGGGAATGCCTGACTATTTTGATGAGAATGCATGGCAACCTCAAGGAATAGGCGACGATGGTGCGCCACGTCCGTCATTGGACGATCCGATGCTTGACAGCGGGCTGCATCCTGGGAATATTCCGGATACCAACGACAGCCAACATACTGCTACGCAGCCGGATGCCGAGCCGGGGTTCGAACACAACCGGCTGTTTGTGGCGTTCGCCGGCGAAAGCAGAGACGTTAGCGCAGAGACCCGGGAACGGGTCTGGTCGCTCTCCACCGGCACATTTGCATTCCAGTGGCTCGGCGACGGCCCTACGCCGCCGGCGTTACAGATCTATCTTGAACCCCAGCGCCATGCTCCTCCTGCGGACCAGCCGTTGTCCGATGAAGGCGCGTATGAACTGGTTGACCGGCAGATCACAAGCCGGAGCGGAATTTTGCGTGTGTATTCACACGTCCGCGACGGCATAGAGGCTACCGGCCTTTTACATGAAAACGTAACAAGAGACGTGCCCAACGGCGTAGCGTTCTCACGGCCGTTACTGCCTGATGAATTACGCTCAGGCATACGCGCCGGCCAATATATATTAAAAACCGGCGAGCAGGGCCATGTAATCCTGCGTGAAAATTATAAAATTGCGCCAGGAACCGACGGCACTGCCTTCCAACAATACGATACCCCTGATGGTCAGACTTTTCTTATTTCCAATGACCACCGCATCCGCCTCCGCATTATCCATCGGGGGAATGAAATAGAGGAGCCGGTTGTAATTTACGACAGTCCCAAAACACTTGCACCGTATATACCAGACTACCTGGCCGAGCTAAACGGCTTATTGCGCCAACATAAACTGCTACTCGACCACCTCACTGCCCGAGCCGGCATCAACCCCGATCTGTTTGAACAACCGGCGAATGACAAAACACGTCAAGCGCAACAAGCCGGAAGCCAGCAGGTGAAGACGTACGTACAACAGCACGGCATACCACAGGAGTTGCTCCGTCCGTTCACAACCAGCACCAGACTCTTATTTGAAACTATACGCCCTCGGCGCAACTATGATCCGATATCAGACACTTTAGTTGAAGGCGGTCTGCGCAGCGCTGGGGCGAACATCTTACAGTACTACAACGCCATCCTGCACAGCCGGCCGTAGAAGACTTACGTAGGGATACGGATCTTTTACTCCAAATTCCGGACCAAATCGCAAAATTCTTCGGTAAATTTAAAACTCATCTCTTCGGCGGCCTTGGTAGGCTCAAACCAAGTAAAATCATCTTCGGCGCTTTCCGGGTCAAGTGTAATC
>JARIHB010000121.1 GCA_029288515.1 Candidatus Saccharimonadota bacterium
TAAGAGACAGGTATACTGGCACTCATTACGAACTGCTCAACGTCGGCCGGCGCATTTGGAAAGCCTTTATCCCAGTCGTGCCATATATCAGCAATACGCCGCTGCGGTAATAGCGACTGCAAACCAATACGAACAGTCTCAACCTCGGGAAGCTCAGGCATACGCCCTATTGTACTGTATCGGCATGCTGCCGGATATCACCTTAGGAGCGTAAAAGAGGCATCAATTCTTGGGCGCGGTGCAATAATTCCACGCGGTGCTGACGATATTGTGGTGTGTGCCGGCCAGAGTCTTGGCGATTAAGCTCATGCCAAATTGTTTCGCCTGTGGTCGCTGCATACCTACCAGCGCGGTGTGTTTGCTTGTAGTGTTCAAGCAGGGCTTCGAACTCGGCGACGAGCCGAGCCTCATCAATAACAAGCTCTTGCACCTCAGTGACATTGCTTGTCTCTGGCATGGCTGACGCTCCAGGAACAGGAGCAGAGGCGCGGACTACTGCTGTAGGAGTGGCACGCTGTGCGCCGCTGGACAGGTCGGCAAGACTATAGGTTCTCGGATTTCGAAAACTGCGATGAGTGAACACCGGTACTACTGGGACGTTGCCAGCCATTATGCCCTTACCGTTATAATCGACATCGGCATGTGAAACATGTGGGGTATATGCACCCGAACCCAAGCGTTCGTTGTTGCCGAGTATCGGCTCTGGCACATAATGAGGCTCAGCATACTCCATGGGCTGCGGCACCGCCTCTATGTGGCCATCAGCAGGAACCGGCTCAGTGTGATGTTCTACAATTGGTGGGTCGATAAAACTATTTGCTTCCATGGTTATTGATTTTTACGTTTTCTTCACTATAGCATAAATACTATAGTTAAGCAACTATATGTCATTACAGTATGCGTCACAATCTGTTAAGCTAGGTATATGGAATCAATCGGTGACCTTCTGCAGCGATATAGCCCGCAAGGGCCGGATGACGTAATGGCCGTCAAGCGTTATATCGCCAGCGAGTTCAATACGCAGGTAAGCGTTGGTGTTCAAGGTGAGGCATTAGTAATAACTGTCCCGAGCGCTTCGCTGGCTAACACGCTGCGCCTGCGCTCCCTAGCCATACAGCAGGCTTCCGGGACGACCAAACGGTTAATTTTTCGTATTGGCTAGTGCCTAGCCGCCAAGGCTGATGTCGGCAGTAAGTTTGCCGAAATCCGGTATCTGGCGCTGGAAAAGGGCGCGAATGTTAGCGCCGTTACCCAGGAATGTGCCACCGCCGCACGAAGTGTTCCAGTAACGCTGCTTAGTTTCGCCGGCAGTTTCGACTTCGTATGTGTAACGGTTACCGTTTGGGCATACGCCGCGGTCGTCTGACCTGGAATCATCAACATTTCCCTTGGTGAAGTTCTGCAGCTGTAAGGCGCGCAGGAAATCGGCGTAGGCAGCAGTGTTGTTGTCGTAGGTTTGAGCCTTGATAACATTGTTCTGGTAGCCCTGCACTACTTCGATAGTACTGGCGTCACGACCGACGGTAATGCGGTATTCCATGTGTTTTGGATCGGCGGAAACCGGGCCGCTGACGGTGTAGCGGACAACGGTCTGGCTATTCACATAATCCATCAAATTGAGCTGTTGCTTCGGCTTTTCGGCGCTGCCGGTAAAGCCCCGAAGCACGATAATAAATACCACTACAACCAGTGTAATAACGGCCAAAAAACCTAGAAAGTATTTCATAACGCTGTAACACCTCTCGGGTTATACAAGTTAAAATAATACCACAATAGGCCTTATTTTTCAATACCCATGCCTACGGCGCTAAAGCTCACCCCAGTTGTTGCCAATCTTTACATCAACGGCCAGTTTAACGGGCAATTTATAGATGGCTTCCATGGTTTCCTTCAGTATATGGGCGACCTGCTCGGCGTTTGCTTTGGGGGTCTCAACGAGTATGCTGTCATGGACTTGCAGAATCTGCTCGCCAAGCCCATCCAACGCATCTTCAACGCGCAGCATAGCCATCTTCATAAGATCAGCTTCAGTGCCCTGAATAGGCATGTTAGCAGCGGCGCGTTTAGCGGCTTCGCGCACCACGAAATTGCTGCTCTTAAGGTCTGGGGTGGGTCGACGGCGCCCGAAAATCGTTTCTACATACCCGTTTTGCAGGGCATCTTTGAGAGTCTTGTCGATATAGGCACGGATTGGTTTGCGAAGTTCAAAATATTTATCGATGAATTGCTTGGCATCGGCAATATTCATACCCGTGGCCAGGCTGAGGCCATGGGCGCTCATGCCATATAGCACGGCAAAGTTAACCATCTTGGCGTGACGGCGGCGCGTTTTGTCCACCTCCTCTACCGGTATACCGTAAATCTCGGCGGCAGTTTTGGTGTGGATATCAACTTCATGGTTAAAATCTTTCATCAGCTGCTCATCAGCTGCCATGTAGGCTGCCAGGCGCAGCTCGAACTGTGAATAGTCGGCACTTACAAATACGCAACCTTTTGCAGGTACGAACGCCGTACGAATCGCCTGACCAAGTTCGGTACGGGTAGGAATATTCTGCAGATTAGGATCACTGGAACTCAAACGGCCGGTCGCAGCCACGTCCAGCGCAAACGTTGTATGGAGCTTGCCCTCCTTGTCGACGAGCTTTGGCAAGGAGTCGATGTAGGTACTCTTGAGCTTGGTGTATTCACGGTACTGCGTAATGAGGTCAACAATCGGATGTAACGCCCGCAGCTTGGCGAGCTCGTTGGCACCCGTAGAATAGCCGGTCTTACCTTTCTTAATGCCCTGTGAGGGCAGCCCGAGCTTTTCAAATAGCACGGTTGCCAGCTGACCAGGTGAACCAATATTGAACTCCTGACCGGCAAGGGCATAGATATGGCGCTCCAGAACACCGATCTGTTTTTCGAACTCCTTGCTCATAGTCTCAAGGTAACCGCTGTCTAACAAAATGCCGCGGTGCTCAATTTTGGCCAGCAAATTGATAGTTGGGAATTCAATATCGTGCGCCAGCTTATGGAGCTTCGGTATGGCGGCCAGCTCTGGCTGTTGTTGTTTGTAGGCCGCCCATATAGCGGCTACTGTCTCACCAGGGTTTTGGACATCTACTGGACGGCCGAGTACGTCCGCCAGGTCGTGGGCGCGCACTAACGAATTCAGCATGAAAGCAGTAATCCGGGTATCATGCCCAACGACACCTTGCCATGTCTGACCAAACGAAAGTAACGCCCGGAATGTTGCCTTGAGGTCATGACCTACCCATGGACCGCTGCACAGTGTTTGCAGCGTTGCTTGAGGTATTCCTTCCAGCGGCACGGCAGCGTATGTGCCAGCTTCCGGGCTAACCCATAGCTCAGTAGCGTCCGGGCTGAGGGTGACTACGCGGGGAGCGTCGCCGGCGAAGTGCGTATCTTTATATACTACCTTCTTGGCTTCGGCTAATTCTTTGCCGGCCGGCACGGCGTCAGCCGCATGGTCACTCTCGGCCAATTGGGCTTCAGCTTGGCGCAACAGTGTGCGGAACTCGAGCTTGCGTAGCATATCCACAAATGCCGGAGTGGGACCGTCGGACAACTTAGCCGCCTTAAAGTCCATTTCCAGCGGCGCATCCACTATCAAGGTCACCAGCTGTTTGCTCAGATAGGCCATGTCTTTATGCTGTTGTAGTTTGTCGCGGAGCGCCGGCTTGAGCAGTTCAATATTTTCGTACACACCGTCAAGCGTCTTGTATGTCTTAATCAATTCCAGCGCTGTCTTTTCGCCGATGCCGGCAACACCGGGTATGTTGTCAGACGAATCGCCTTTCAGAGCTTTTACATCTACCCATTGATGAGCGTCCACGCCATACTTTTCGGTAAATGAGGCTTCGTTAAACAGCTCGATATTGGTTAAGCCTTTTTTAAGGGTATAGATGTGCGTATGAGAATTAATGAGCTGCAGTACATCGAGATCAGATGTAATAAGATAAGTCTCTATACCCTTCTTGCCAGCTTGCTTAGCAAAAACGCCCATCAGGTCGTCGGCCTCATAATCATCCAGCTCATACAACGGCCAGCCGAGTGACGAGAGCAGTTCACGCAATATCGGTATCTGGGCTTTAAAGTCAGGGGGCGTGGGTTTGCGGCCGGCTTTGTACTGCGGATATAACGCTAGACGGGCGCGAATATTCGTACCGCTCTTGTCCCAGGCTACACATACATAATCAGGTTTCAGCCGCTTGATAATCTCCAATGCCATCACAGCAAAGCCATACACGCCGCCAGTGGGCGTGCCGTCTTTAGTCGAAAGGTTAGGCATCGCATAATAACCACGGTAGAAAACTGATTTGCCATCAATAACTATAAGCCGTTCACTCATAGGTATCAGTATACGGCAACAGATGACAACAAAACAGGCGCGTAAAGTGTAGCTATTCGCTATACTTCTTATGTATGGCAGACTTCACTCCTCCCGCCCAGCAAGTAGACTACTACCGAATGGACCCCGACGAAACGCTTGCCACATTGCACAGCACAGCGGACGGCCTGGCTAACGATGAAGCCGTACGGCGCCTTGCCCACTACGGCACGAACGGTCTCAGCACTAAACATAAAAATTCGCTCGTCCTCAAATACGTACGACAGTATAAAGACCTGATGATTATGCTGCTGGCAGCGAGCGGACTGCTGGCGCTGTATTTGGGCGATGGGCGAACCTGCCTGGTATTGTTGGCTCTTGTACTTTTCAATACGACTATCGGTTTCTTGCAGGAATTCAAGGCCGAACGGGTCATGGAATCACTGGAAAAACTGGTTGTCGCCGAGGCACAAGTGCTGCGTAATGGCACGCTCACCGAAATACCATCTGCCGAACTGGTACCAGGTGATGTTGTATATATCGAAGAGGGAGAGTCCGTGCCGGCCGACATGCGCCTGTTATCAGAAGAAGAACTGAGTACTAATGACTTTGCCCTGACGGGCGAAAGTAGCCCAACGCGTAAGTTTATTCACGCCCTTGCTGCCGACGTACGGCTCTCCGGCCGACAGAATATAGCATTCATGGGAACTACGGTGGCGACCGGGCACGGTTACGGGGTTGTGATAGGCACCGGCGCAAACACCGAGCTTGGCAGGATTGCCTCTCTCAGCCAGGATACGGTAAGCGAGGACAGCCCCTTACAAAAAGAGATGAACAACATCGCCACCCGGGTTACGCAGGGTACCGTGGTGTTGTGCGCCATTTTATTGCCCGTCGCTATCCATGGCGGGCTGGCTATAAAGGAGGCATTCCTATTTGCTATCGGTATTGCGGCGTCGATCATTCCGCAGGGATTGCCAGCAGAGATCAACACTTCGCTGGCCCGGGCCGCCAGCCAGCTCGCCCGCGCCCGCGCGCTTGTTAAAAAATTATCCGCGGTGGAAGGAT
>JARIHB010000127.1 GCA_029288515.1 Candidatus Saccharimonadota bacterium
GGTATTAGCAGGCCGGACCAGGAAAAGTTATTCGACAAATTCTTCCGCAGCGAAGATTACCGCACCAGGAAAACGAACGGCACCGGCCTTGGCCTGTACGTTACCTTAAAGCTTGCCCGCTTACTACACGCCGAAATCGACGTCAAAAGCGAACTCAACAAGGGCTCGACATTCACGATATTTATACCTGACCTCAAGTAGTGCAGGCAGCTCGCATATAAAACGAGAGACCGTTCACGCGCGGGAAACCGACTTTTGAGCCTAAGGTCTCAAAAGCTCGGCTTTCCGGCTGCACTTCCGTTTAGTCTCTCGTTTTATATGCGAGCTGCCTACCCAATTTTGGGGAGGTGGGGGATAACGTGCATGGCAGGGACGCAGATGTTGCGGCCTTTCCAGTCTACGACGCTGAACTCATACCGCCACATAGAGTAATACATCATACCCAGATCGTATACGATAATCGCCGGCAGAGACACTACGGCGGCCACTATGCTGCTAACGTGCGTCGTACGCGCCACCAGCACGTAGGTAATAACGAGCAACGATGCCGCCAATGCCGCCAGTATCCGGGCGATAACACCGGCAGAGAACAGGCCGCCCAATATCGCCAACACGAATGGCAGCAGTAGAAAACCAGCCTCGGCCCATGATATCAGCATGACGCTTTCAGGGCGCCGGTGCAGTTGCGGGTAGCGTATCCGTATGGCGGTTTCACGCTGCTCGGCAGGCCCTTTGATACTGCTTACACCCAATATAGTTCCGGCACGCATAAAACTGTAGCCGTCAGTAACGGCTATCCGGCGGGCAAAATGCGCTTCCGGCGTAATAGCCCGGCGCACGCCCTCAAAGCCGCCAGCTTGGGCAAGTGCTTTCTTTGTAATAATCCAGCAACTGCTGAGCACCGACGGCTTATTGAACAAACGCCGAGGCGGAACGAGTTCCCAGAAATAGCGTATTGCCTGCGCCGGTGAACGCATATGCCGCACTGATGCGTCGCGGTCCGGCAGTACGCTGAGCATTGTTTTACGGCGCTCCAACATCATGGCAATCATTGTTCTAATAGCCCCTGGTTCAAACCGGATGTCTACCCCGCAAAACAGTAAGAGATCTCCACTGGCTTCATCGGCCAGGCGGTCATACGCCTGATTTTTAGGCAGCCAGGTATCCAACGGCTCACTGCCAGGAATAAAGCGCACACCGTCGTGAGCAAAGGCGCGGATAATCTCCGGTGTCCGGCGAGTCTGCGAACAGTCATCAAGCACAATAACTTCTAACTTTGGATAATCGCTGGAAATGATGCTTGTCAGACAAAGCTGGAGGTCATCGGTTTCGTTACGGGCAGGGATGGCTACAGTAACGGTCGGCAGTTCGGCGTCGCTATAGTGATGCACCGACGTCGGCCAGGCAGTGCGCCGCAGCCGCCGGATCGTTGATGACACCAGTACCACCGCTGCCGCCATTTGCAGCCCGGCAATGCCGGTCCAAAGCACGGTGGCGGGGATATGTTTAAAATGCCAGCCTGCCCACAGGCCAGCTATAAGCAACTGGGCACCAATAAGCATCAATCCGGTGCGGCGGGTTGCAATGCGCAAGTAATTGTCATGCATCAGGCCGTGCATAATACGCATCAGGTTAAACACGCGCAACACGCTTACAAAAAGTAACAGTATCGTAAAAAAGCCCGGAAACGCGACCGCTAGTGCAGCGGCCGTAAAGGCGACCACCGCCATAGTAAACGGCGCAAGCAACTTCCGGTATCGCCATACGTACGGCACATACATACCCACCTCAAGCAGTCCGGCAGCAGCGCAAAGCCAAAAAAGAGTCGCCATACTCTTATACTATACCGCACCACTGCCCGCCGGCGCACAATATATTACTTGACGAAACGAGCTGTATAGCCTATGCTTGACATGTTGGAGCCTACTGTATAAGTAGGCTTTTTACATACAGGGGAGAAATACGTGGCAACAGATACAAGCAAGCCAGAAAAAGGCACGAAGGATACTGCAACCAAACGCCGGGTGGTCAAAAAAGCCGAAACCGTGCGCGAAGTGGCCGAAAAGAGCCAGCAGCCAGCCAAACCTAAAAAACAGGGAGTGTTGCGCTTAGCGGGGCATTACATAGCGGTGCCGTTCAAGTCCATCGGCCGGCCGTTCAAAAAATTAGGCCGCTTTAAGGTATTCCGCATTCTGGGGTTGGTACTCTTGCCACCATATTTCCGCAACAGCTGGAAGGAATTACGCCAGGTAACGTGGCCCAACCGCCGTGAATCGTGGCAGTTAACCTCCGCTGTAATTATATTCTCGATTATATTCGGCGTCATTATTGCACTCGTCGACTATGGTCTAGACAAAGTATTTAAAGAGGTATTATTAAAGTAATATGAGCAAACGCTACGACGCATCAAAACAGTGGTACGCCATCCACACCTACAGCGGCTACGAAGAAAAAGTAGCCGAAAGCATTCGCCAGCGGGCCGACTCGCTGGATATGGCTGATAAAATCTTTGAGGTTTTAGTACCCAAAGAAAAGATGATCGAGATCAAAAACGGCAAACGCCGTGTGGTCGAAAAACGCATCTTTCAGGGCTACGTGCTGGTACAAATGAAGATGAGTGAAGACGCTTGGTATATTGTACGTAACACACCCAGCGTAACCGGTTTCGTAGGCTCCGGCAGCGAGCCGACGCCGGTAAGCGAAGAAGAAATCGAAAAAATCCAGAAACGCATGGGCCTGGAGCAGCCGAAGCACAAGATTGACTACCGCCTGGGCGAAGTGGTATCTATCACCGACGGCCCGTTCAAGGGCTTCGACGGCAGTATCAACGAAATTGACGCCGCCAAGGGCAAGCTGAAGGTCTTGGTCAACATGTTCGGCCGCGAGACACCGGTAGAGCTGGACAGCCTGCAGGTTAAACGCGTCTAGTGTAGCCGCCTGCCTACACAAAAAATAGCTGCTGTATGGTGGCTATTTTTTGTGTTGCCTGTACAATAGACTACTATAGCTAACTGAAGGAATACTATGGGTTCATTTGATGTTGTGCCATCGGGAGACCCCTCAAACGATAGGCCAGACGACCAAACACCGCACTATAATCTCGGCGATTTGAGCCCTGCATCGCCGCATACGCCCTATGAGATGGAAGGCCTACATACTAAGGATCACCCTGACTTTTTTGTGCCGCACTTCACGCCAGCCAATGTGCCCAACAAGCCCCCGCGCCGCATTATTACCGGCGAAAGGCTTACGGTTGCTATGAGCACCGCAGCATTGGTTATATCGCTTGCGAACGCATTCGGCGACAGTGATACAGCGCATTCACTAGAGCAACGCCAAGAACGAGCAGCGGATGCCCGGCAGGACCTAAACAGGGAACTATACGGACAAGCTGCTATGCTGGGCTACGACTTTCACCAATGTTTAGATGGCACTGACTATCCCCAATCGAATATGGACGTAGCAGCAGCCCGCCAAGAGCCCTTATACGATGCAACCATAAGATCGGATGTTGCCGACGAGCCGCCTTTGCGGCTTACGGTTGATCCGACCGCCATCCTTAACGGCGTGCAGGCGGCAGACCCCTATACTCAAAGCTATCTTGACCAGCATGATTGCTAATTGTTTGGCTGTACTGAAAGCTTCTGCTTGACGAACGATTAAAGCACTAGCGTAAATTTGCTAATTATGCTATAATTGTCAAGTTATGGCAAACGCTGAGTTCCCAGTGGAGATTGTGCCGCCTACCTCTGAAGTGCCTCAACCGACACCAGAGGAAATTTTTGCTGCACACGTAGAACTGATACGAGCAACCGGGGACGCCTTTGATGAGCGTGCCAATGGTGGACTGGCTGTACTGCAGGGTATTGCAACAGTCGCAGGCACAAGCATAATTACAACGGAGCATTTCAGTGCGCAGGATACACTATGGATAGGTGCGGGTACCTTAGTCGCTACGGCGCCTGTTTTTAGGTATGTTAATGGCAGTGAGAAACGCAAAAAGCAGGCCGCTGCTGAAAAGATAGGCCATGAAGGGCAGCAGGCCACAGGCAATCATTACGAGCTCTACCGCACTACGCGGCGGGAGAATGGCACCTATAACGTCGCCATGCACTGGCTGGGTGCCGAATCTAACCCTGACGGCCAGACCGCCCGCGAACGTATACAAGCAATTGCCGAACTTGCCCAAGCCAATGATATAAACGAAGTGGTTGTCCCTAACAGCCTGTCGGTTGAGTATCAAGGCATACTGGACCAAACACACGATACAACAAGCCTCGTATGGCTGGCTCAGCGTAAAAAGCTGCGCTTTAATGACCGCACCGGCGTTATGATGCGTACCGCTACGCCGGCTGAATGGATCGCCGCAACCGGCGAGCTGCCACCCGCTACCGAGCCGAAAGTAATGTGGGGCGGCAACCCTCAGCGTGTCGGCAGCATGAGTGAACATCATGCCGGATTGCCCATACTTCATAGCGCCGACACGCCTAAAACAGACGGAGCAGAGGGACGCACCTATATGGTCGACTACCAGCTCAATGAGGAAGGCTACGGCAGACAGATGGTCGTACACGTGCCAGTGCGCTACCCCTTGCGTCCCAGCAGCGAACATTCAGCGCAGAGCCAACTCGCGGCCGGGAATGAGATACCGAACAGTCCGTACGGCGACGTCGTTGTCAAAAATTGGCGAACGAACCGCAAGGCAGCACTTACGTCCGCAGTTGCGGCCGTCGCACTGTTTGGCGGCTCGATGGTTGCTGACACTGTCATGAAGCACCGTGAGCAAGAGGCAAAAGCAGAAATTGCCGCCGAAAACCATATCAGCTCACAGGACATGCCCTATGTCACTGTAGACCCACAGGCCGTGCGTGCCAGGGTAGACAGCTGGGCGTTTGTAAATCGTGGCTGGGACAAATGGCGCGATGCCCGGGCGGGCTTACATAATCTAGTCACTCCGGATCACAAGCCGCACTCGGGTGAAGGTAACGCTGGCAGCGGTTCTCCTATTGGCGGTGGCGTTGGTAACGTGGGCGAGCTCGACACCTCTGTACGGTGGACAATCAATCCGCTCAACACGCCGCTTGAAGCGCTGAGCGGCCACTGGACGGTTGACACTGCCTCTATATTGGACGGCGCGAGTGCCGCGGAGACGCAAGGAGTACCCACCTTACAATGGGATATGCACGAAGTTGTGGATCCCGCCAACCCTGACACCGCTCGTGTGTCTGATCTGGCTGGTGTTGGTACAGAAGTCAGCCCCGATGCCTCTATTATTCCCCCGCACATGCATATCATAGGAATAACGGGCGCTGTCGGCCAACGCGATAACATATACATTAAAGAAAACGTCGTATCAGTACCCGTATTGGAAGGTTACGAGATTGCAGCTGCGAATATTGATGATAAGCCGGTAGAAGTTATCCTTAAAAGAGATGGTACATACGTCTTAAAGCAATCGGGTATGACCGCGCAGAGTACCGTCAGGTACTGGATTCGCCCCAACCCTTTACGGACAGTCCTTGCCAGTGAAGGATTCACACTTGCACCCTCCGACGCCGAAAAGGTTGAAGACCGTAACAACGAGAATACGGCTATGCGTGACAAGGTTAAGGCCATAAAAAACCAATACCTACAAGGTGTTGATACGCCTCAGAATTTTGTAGACTACATGGACCAAAAATTTTGGTATTCATATAATCCGTGGCCGCAAAAAGACCTCGAATCAGCAAAAGGCCCCAGTGACCTTGTACCGATAGCGTTCGAGCACAAAAAAGCCAATTGCAATGTTGCTACTATGTCCATGATACTTACAGAACCGCAGGCCGGCCTGAATCCGGTATTTGAATACAATAACGGTGATGACCCGCTGCATTTGTCCAATAACGAGGCGCACGCCCGTACCGTCGACTCATTGGGCAAAACGTACGATCCAACGCCTTCGCGTATGGAAACCATCCAGCCTGCAAAGCATGACAAGCCAGCATCGGTACCGACAGTACCGCTTTCTGTTGCTGCCGCAGGTCTGGCTGCTGCCGGCATTGCTTACAAGCGCCGCAAGCAATTGGCAGGCAGTGTTCGAGCCGCGACCAGCGCAACGAACAGCCTATTAACCAAACCATACCGGCGCGCTGTAGCTGCGGCAGAGTACGCCTATTGGGCGCGGCCCGGCAGCACGATGACCGAAGCGGACATGCAGACGCATCTCAATCCAAATCTGACTGCCGCCGAGGCAAAAGAAGCGCTGGCCAATCCAGAGCTGCACAACGACGCCATCCGTGACGCGCTGCGCAACCAGCGGCCCGTAAGCCGTATTACCCGGGCCTTAGTGTGGCTGGCCCATCGCCGTGCCACGCGCAAACAGCCGGCAGAAACAGCGTATGACCCTTTCAAGGCACCCTTAAACCACGAAGCTGACGGCCTGCACATACCGCCCGCAGCGTAGACTTTTTACCCTGTTGGTGTATACTGGGCGCATACAATAACTGTGTGACCACAAGAGGAGTAGGAGGCATATGGGCTCATTCGACAGTATACCGGAGCAAGACTTTACACCGGAGCCTCCCTACGGTCACCAGTTCGACCCAGCATTGGCGCGTTTGGAAGCGATGCCTAGCGTACCCCTCCCTTCAGGCAACTACTTTGGCCCGGAGGATACGGAACCAGAATTCGTTCGTCCAGACTTTCTTCCGACAGATGGCAGGCGGGGCGACGCCTCTAGCGTACCAGAACACCCGCATCCAAAATATGCGCCTGAAGCCTCACGCGAAGCCCTCCAACCGCCGGCTTCACCCTACCGCCGGCCACCAAGCCGCGTCGCAATGCGCGCTGCTGCCGCCGCTATGCTCGTGGCCGGCACAGGGGCTGCGTGGTATGCCTATAGCGGGCCGCCAGACGCCAGGAATTTTCCAGCGGACAGCACCAGGCAACTCCCCACAGAGGATCCTCGTGACAGGATAGTGCAACCGAAAACGCTGAGCCGGCTCAGAGACACGGTTGAACAAGACTTCTATGCCGACACAATCTATACAAACGGCGTTGGTTGTCTGGACGGCACGCCCTATCCAGAGAGCAATGTGGTGATAGATTTAGACTTAATCAATCAAAAACATTCGATAACCATCGTGCCGGCTGATGATAAGCTGCCAGACCTGCGCTTAACGACAAATCCGGGGTTTTTTGAGGACTCCATTACACC
>JARIHB010000023.1 GCA_029288515.1 Candidatus Saccharimonadota bacterium
CGATTATGCTGGCCTCGCTTTACCCTATATTCGTATGGCTTACTACCCGCACCAGCGCCAAGTGGCAGCAATATCAAAAACAAATTAACGAGCAGCAGGATGTTGCCAGCGGGCGTTTTGCCGAAGCGGTCGGCCAGGTACGGGTAGTCAAAAGCTTTCTGCAGGAAGCACGTGAACTACGATTCTTTAACCGTCGGTATGCCGAAGTAGTAAAGACCACATATCCGCAGAGTAAGCTGTGGCATACCCAGGACATTGTGCGCCGGTCGGTACTTAATATTATTTTTCTGGGTGTCTTTGTGTTTATCTTTGTGCAAACCGCGCGGGGCGTGTACACCATTGGTACAATGATCATGCTTATTCAGTACGCAGCACTTATTCGTTTGCCGATTTTTACTATCAGTTTTTTGGTTGATGCTACGCAGCGGGCGATTTCTAACAGCCGTGATTACTTTGAGGTTATGGATGTTGTGCCCGAGGTGGCCGATAAGCCTGGCGCTGCCGCATTGCGTATCAACAAGGGGAAGATTGTATTTGATGATGTGCGGTTTGGCTATGACGCCGACAAGCTGGTGCTTAAAGGCGTGACATTTACGGTCCAGCCGGATACTAAAGTGGCACTGGTGGGTGAAAGCGGTGAAGGCAAAACGACGCTCACTAATTTGCTGCTGCGCCTCTACGACGTGACGGGCGGCGAAATACGCATCGACGGTCAGGCAGTGGGCGGCGTAACGCAGCACAGTTTGCGCCGGAGTATTGGTGTGGTATTCCAGGAACCGGCTCTGTTTAGCGGTACTATTCGTGAAAATATTGCCTATGCCAATCCAAACGCCAGCAAGGCTGACATTATCGCCGCGGCTAAGGCCGCCAATGCTCACGACTTTGTGAGCGCCTTTGAACACGGCTATGATACCGAAATCGGCGAACGCGGTTTGAAGCTGAGCGGCGGCCAAAAGCAACGGATTGCCATTGCCCGGGCATTATTAAAGGACGCACCGATCTTAATACTCGACGAAGCCACCAGCAGCCTGGATAGTAAGAGCGAAGCCATGGTGCAGGAAGCGCTAGAACGCTTGATGCGCGGCCGTACGACGATTATTATTGCCCACCGGCTGAGCACAATCCAAAACGTAGACCAGATTGTAACTATTGCTAACGGCGCAGTCCAAGAGACCGGCTCCCCAGATGAATTGGCAGCACGCAAGGGTATTTACGCCGAACTGCTCAAGTTTCAGGGCCGCCACACCGAATCAGGTAAAAAACAGCTTAAAAAATACGACATTGCTGCCTAGCCAGATGTGCCTCATGCGGGTATAATAATGCTAACCAAGAGGGAATGGAGGATATATGGCGCGTGTGCGTGAGAGGGTGTTTGCCCTAAGTTTAGCGGTTCTGTTTTTCGCGTTTTCGTTCGCGCTGAGCTTTTTTGTAATATGGCAGCTTTATAGTGGTCATAAAGAAGCTAAGAATGTTAACCAACAGACGTCCTCAAGCCAGGACGCCGCAAAGAATACTACTAATACACCGGAGGACACAAACGTGGACCAAAAACCAGCCCAGCAATTGCAAGGCACAAAGCTACAAAACTTTACACCCGTATCTAAGGTCGACCAGCTGAAGGCTGAAGACACTACGCCAGGCACCGGCGCTGAGGTGCAAGCCGGCGATACCGTAACCGTTGACTATACTGGTGCAGTAGCTGCCACCGGTGTTATTTTTCAGAGTTCTCTCGACACCGGCAAGCCAGTGTCATTCGGCTTGAACGGCGTTATTAAGGGATGGACCGACGGCGTGCCGGGCATGAAGGAAGGCGGCACGCGCCGGCTGTACATTCCGGCCGACCAAGCCTACGGCGCCAACCCGCCGAGCGGTTCGGGCATACCGGTAAATGCCGATCTGGTATTTGATATTACCCTACACAAAGTTGGCCAGTAATTGCCTGATATAGCGTAAAAAACACAATATATAGCGTATTGCGTTTAGCATAAGCGCTATATACAATACAACACAGACGAAAAAACAAAACCATGGAGGGGATTAAAATGGTTAAAAGCATCACCATCTTCACTACCAACACCTGCGCCTACTGTGCAATGGTCAAGAAATGGCTCGACAAAAAAGGATTGGGATATGAAGTCGTAAATCTCGACGAAAAACCGGAGCGTCAGGCTGAGGCCTTGGCGCTAAGCGGTGCCCTGACGGTGCCGGTAACCGTTGTTACCAAGCACGACGATAGCAAAGAAGTCGTTGTAGGTTTTAACTTAGCAAAACTTGCGCCGGCAGTAGCCTAGAAAAGGATTATATGGCAGATGACCCTACGCGTACCAGCGCACCAATACACGATGTCGTTATGATTGGCGCCGGTCCGGCTGCGCTGAGTGCTGCAATTTATACGACTCGCGAAGATATCGACACAGTGCTGTATGAGCGAGGTGTCGTAGGCGGCTTAGCGGCGGTAACCGACTGGATTGATAATTATCCGGGCTTTCCGCAAGGTATCTCTGGCTTGGAATACGCCGACAAACTGCGCGAGCAGGCTGAACGTTTCGGCGCACAGATTGAACTTGGCGAAGTAATGCGTATCCAGGCCAATGTAAAGGGTATTACGGACGAAGGCAAGTACAAGCGCCTGGAGACAACCGACGGCGAAGTGCTGGCCAAGGCTGTATTGATTGCCACTGGCAGCGATTACAAAAAGATCGGCGTGCCCGGCGAGCAGGAATTTTATGCCCACGGCGTGCACTACTGCGCCACGTGTGATGGCGCATTTTACCGCGACAAACGACTGGTAGTGGTTGGCGGCGGTAATTCCGCAGTGCAAGAAGCCATGTTCCTGACCAAATTTGCAACCCATATCGATCTGTTAGTGCGCTCCGACCATATGCGTGCCTCCGAAATCTTACAGCAGGAGTTGAAAGAAAAACATGTCGACAAGATCACGGTCCATTTTAATACCACAACCGACGAGATTGTGGGCGCGGACGGCAAGGTGCAAAAGGTTATCGGTGCCAATAAGACAACCGGCGAAAAAGTGGAATTCGAGACTGACGGCGTGTTTATATTTGTGGGCCTGAAACCGAACACCGAATTTTTAGCAGGCACTGATATCGAGCTGGACGAAATCGGACTTATTAAGGCCAAGGACAACTTAGAGACGTCCGTGCCCGGCGTATTTGTAGCCGGTGACGTACGCAGCGGCGCTACCATGCAGATCGCCAGCGCTACCGGCGACGGCGCAACCGCGGCGTTATATATCCGCGAATACCTTGATGGGCATAGCCGTCAGTTCGGTGAATAGTTTTTTGTATTGTTTGTAGTGCATTGATGGTATAGCATATAACCCAATACGAGCTATGCCAGAATTTGATCCTACGCCTCACGATGTGCCGTTGCCGCCGGTTGACGGAACATTTGAGGTTATACCGGCGTCACCGCTTGATGGTCCTTTGCCGGCTATGGATTACCTCCCAGGCGTCAGCACAACGGCCCCGGAAGCCCAACCGGCAGACGCTGAACCCGACTATCTAATCGGCGCTGCGTTTTTGCATAGCCGCAACAATCGGCTGCACGCCAATAGCGAAGTTGAGACAGTAGTTGATTATATGCGTGCCACACAACGTATACTAAACGATCCAGTGCAAAAAATTGCCGCTTACCTGAGTTTCATGGCTGACCCTGCCTATGGTAATGACCCCATTATGACCGGTGACCCGGAAGGGATTGAGGCTGAAGTAAAAGCACGTACCCTACAGGCAGGTGAATTGCCTGACGGCTATTTTGAAACGCAGCGGCGGTTTGCCCGTGAACAAGGGTATGGAAATATAGACATCACTCCTGACCTTCGTACTGCAGCTGCATCGGTGGTCGCTGGCGACCAACAGGCGTCATTACACGAATGGGCTACGTATATAACGGGTAATGATGCGTATGCTCCTTGGTTCCGCCGGTACGTGTTCGACAGCGTGGCTAAGATGGGCAAATTTAATCCGGAGCAGGGTAAGTATGGCCGGTATCAAGTCCGCAGCAGAGCAACGGCTGCACCGTATCCTGGGCTGATCCGTGGCGCGCTGTCACGCGTACATAGTTGGATGCATGATCACTTGGAAGCGGGAAAAGCGCCTGACACTATCACGGCCGGCTTACCGGATGATGGCTTTGATGATAAACGGCGCGAAGATTTTAGGCGGGCACTGATAAAAGGTGATTTTGCCGCCCTGTATGTACATGCCTTACATGTCAACAAAACGGGCTGCATAACTGCCGAACAACGTAAACGGCTCGACGGTAATTGGCGTCGATATGACCAAAACAGCGACCCGCGAGCACTCTATGACGATTTGCAGGGCTATGGACTGGACTGGTGTACGGCAACGGGCTTTGCAACAACCAAGCTGTATGTGGAAAACGGAGATTTCTACGTCTATTACACACCTGACGACGCCGGCAGACAGGTGGTACCCCGCGTAGCGATACGCATGGAACGCGGAGAGGTAGCTGAAGTGCGCGGCATTGATCCTAAACAAGAACTTGAACCATCGCTGGCAGACATGGTAGCGAGAAAGGCAGAACGATTGCCAGGCGGTGTGGCCTATGTGCAAAAGGCGGCGGATATGAAGCGTGTCACGGCCATTGAGCAGGCAGTGACGGCAGACCCTGGCAGCACACTATCGCAGGCTGATGTCCGTTTTTTGTATGAAATTGACCGGCCGATTATGAATTTTGGCTATGACCGCGATCCGCGAATCCGCGAAATACAGAGAATGCGCGGCAACCTCGACCACTCAGTCATGCATGAGCTGCTGCCGGGTGTTATTCGCGAGCAACTACCTGGCGCAATGCAAGGATATGATGACGTGATGCGCATATTGGAGGGGCTGCGCCTTGGGCCTGGCATGTGGTTGCCGTCGTACGAGCACTGCACTCCGCCCGAGCTGATGCGGCTGTATGAGTACACGCACCGAGATTGGCAAGAAGCCGGTGTATATGACTACGTTGCCAAGCAGCTCCTGGACCATGGTATACGGTACCGGCTGCTTGTAACACCTAATATTGCCATTTCACTTCTGCATTTACGCGAGTTGTATGAGCATTTCCCAAACCGGCTGGGGATGTGTGATATGCCACCCCTGTACAGCTACGCTAACGAGGAAGTGTCCGGTTCACATGGCCCGAACCCAGCACGCTTTAGCTTAATACCCAACCGGCCGGAGCCTGACGGGTTAGGATTGTTCTCTGCTGAGAGGCAGCGCCGCATGCTTTCCCGTATGCAAGCAGAAGCACCGCAGCTTAATATGCATGTGCCAAGCATGTTTGACGTTGTGGCGTTGGCGTATACTAATCTCTTCCATACCGGACATGACACGCATTGGCATAACGTGCCCAACATCCGACATGTGGATTTGCTGCCATACAAGGGAAGAATTGGCTGGGTATTGCCTGAAAGCAGTATAGTGAACGGTAACCCGACCCTTAGCCATAACTGGCCGCAAGCGTCGGTTCCTCTCTATGTGGCAGTTGAGTAGATGACTGCTATATGGACACGGCATAGCCGTGGAAGTAGTCGGTAATTACCCGGTAATCGGGGATACCGGCCGCAATAAGGTCTTTGGTGAGCTTTTCTACTAATTGTTCGGGGCCGGACAAGTAGTAAAGGCTCCGTTTGTCAGGTGGCGCGGTGCGCAGGATATATGCGGCGCGCAATGGGCCGCTATCGCCGCTGAAGTTGGCAGACGGGCGCTTTACGAGCGGTGTATATCCCAAAGGGTAGCCCTGCCATACATCTTGGAAGATTAAACCTTCAGGCGTGCCAGCGGCTTGTATGAGTGATACTTGGCGTTGACCGTTCGTGTCGATAAGCCAGCGGATCATGCTGCGCATCGGCGTTGCGCCGATGCCGGCGGCTATGAGCACTATGGGAATAGTAGTATCTTTTGGCAGCACGAAATCGCCCATGGCTTCGGCGGCTTGTATATGGGTGCCGGGCTTCAGCTGCAGCAGGTGATGTTTAAAAGTGCTGCCGGCAGTACCGGCAAAACGGGTGGTTATTCCCAGCAATGATTCGGTGGGTGAGCTGCTGAGCGTGAAGTACCGGCGCAGGCCCCGGTCGTCTGCGCCGGTGTGCGCCAGGTAGAGTTCGGTAAACTGGCCGGCGGTATAAAAAAACGGCTGTGTTGGCTGGAACCAAAACGTATAGGTGTCGGCGGTAATTGCCTGACGGTGGTCGAAAACAATATCTATCATCGCTGCGTGAACCGGTCCGGGAAGTCGGTGACTACGGCATATAGCCCGTGGCGCTCCCAGCGCCGAGCCTTTAGCGGGTCGTTGAGCGTGTATGCGGCTATCTTATAGCCCTTGCGGTGCATAGACCGTATAAAGCCCCACCACAGGTTGTGGTGGTTGAATGCCAGGCGCTGCGCGCCAAGCTGACGCGCGCGCCACGCTCCGCGTATCCCGCCGAAACGTTCGTTTACAACGATGCTGATAGCGGGCAGGGCGGCGTGCAACTGACGCAAGCTGCGCTGACTGAATGACGCGAACAGAAAATCGTGCGGCTGCCAGCCCTTTTTCAAGAACGTGTTGATGTTGGCAATAGTTTGGTTGGTGGCAACCTTGGGCTTAAGCTCGACCACCATCGGCACACGCCGGTTAACTAGCCGGATAGCTTCCTCTAGTGTGGCAAGGGCAGGCCGGAAGGCGTATAGCTCCTGTAAAGTATGTTCGGCAATATGCACCGACCGCAGCTTGCCGTTTGAGGCGTCATGCAGGAATGGGTCGTGGTTCAGTACGCATACGCCGTCTTTTGTGACGCGGACATCAATTTCAATTTCGTTAGCGCCAGCGGCCAGGCCCTCCTGTATGGCGGCCAGTGTATTTTCCGGCGCCAGTCCCCGCGCACCCCGATGTCCAATGATATACATGCTACTCACCACTATACCATTCGGCCGGCCTGTCGCTGAAACTTGCATAAACCGGCCAAATGTTCTATCTTTTGGGCATCTATGAGTATGGAATTTGACGATGACTTTTTGGCGTGCTGTGGGGTACAACAGCGCGACAACGTAACATTTAGGCACGAGTTGTTATACACGAACACGCTTGGCGATTATGCTAACATCCCATTGGTTGGGGATGAACCGCCGTATTGTGTGGAATCGTTTTTGGTATTACGTACCCAAATGACGCTCGCAATGCGCGAACGTCAGGACCGTACCGATCCGGCGCGCATTATTGACGTTGGAGCCGGGGTAGGGGCGACCGCAACAAAGCTGGCTGGCTTTTTTAAAGAGAAAGTGCTGGCGGGCGAGCTGGAAGTGTATGCCACCTCTACCGGCCTGGAGCGGGGTTATTATTTCGAAGCTGCCCATAAGCGGGTGGATGCTGGGGTAGGAACCCCCTTGCGGCTAGCGCGGGCTGAATGGATGCATGAAAGATACGGCGATAACGTAACATATCTGACTACGAATATGTCGCATATACTGGCGTTACCAGACGACTTGCTTGGGACATTCGATATTGTACACGAACGAAATGCGGTGACGCCCTGGAGCCGGATACCCGGCTTGCATATCAGGCGTATAGGAGAGCTCGTTGCGCCCGATGGCATGTATATGGTCGACAAGCAAGCAACAGAGCGGGTGCTCGGGCCGAGCAATTCGTACGATACACAGCAGCGGTTAGGCGCCATTCAGGACGCACATCAGGCGCTGCAGACGGACTATGGCATGACCATGACCGACGCTGTGCAGGCAGGCGCTCATGCCGGCCAGGATATGACGTATCGGGCGTTTCTTGGCCCCGATGCCTTGCCGGTGACGACTTACTTGCCCACTGATGCAGGTGGATAGATTGCACTAAACATCGTACAATAGCCAAGAAGCAAACATGCAGAAAAAGGAGTTTTCGTTATGGCTGACTTTAACCAAGTACTAACCCCGGGCGACTGGCAGAATGGCACGGTGAATACTGTTGTTGAAATTACCCAAGGTTCGAACATGAAAATTGAATGGGACCGCGAGCGTGCCTGCTTTATGCTGGATCGTGTGGAACCGATGATTTTTGCCAAGCCGGTCAATTACGGCTTTATCCCCCAAACCAAGGACGAAGACGGCGACGAGCTGGACACACTGATTGTTACCGGCCCGATTCCGACCGGCGTATGGCTGGAAGCCCTGTCTCTTATACACATCT
>JARIHB010000136.1 GCA_029288515.1 Candidatus Saccharimonadota bacterium
GGTATGACTTGTGCGCTGAACTGATATTTACTTAGCAGTCTTTTTGGCGGCAGGTTTCTTTGCTGCAGTCTTTTTAGCAGTTGTTTTTTTAGCAGCTGGCTTTGCAGTTTTAGTCTTAGGTGTCTTAACCTTGGGCGCAGCACTTGCAGCAGCCTTGCCGGCACGGGCGAGCTGAGCCTTCTTGCGGGCAACTTTGTTTTTGTGCATAACACCCTTCTTGGCAGCTTTGTCGAGGGCACTGTGAGCTTGGCTTTCGCTCTTGCGGGCTTCCTTGGAGCCGCCGGTGATGGCCTTATGGAAGGCCTTCAAAGCGGTCTTCAGGGAACGCTTGGTCTTACTATTGCGTATGGCAGCCTTCGCTGAGGTGCGGACACGCTTTTTTGCGGACTTAATGATGGGCATTACGTATGTACCTTTGTTGTTAATTTGTCGAAGGTAAACTATACACGAGCGTACCACTGTTGTAAAGGGGTGTCTCTGTTATGCATTGCTCTGGCGTACTCCTGTGTATAACGCTCGACAGGCTTATGCTTGTATGATACGCTGGCCTTACAGATAGGTTTATACAAAAATATGGATCAAAAACAGGCGCTCGCCGAACGGTTAAAACAAGCGAACAATATATTGGTCACCGTTAGCTCTAGTCCGAGCGTTGACCAGCTGGCGTCGTGTATCGGTCTGACACTTGCGCTGAATAAACTCGAT
The DNA here is from genome assembly GCA_029288515.1 of Candidatus Saccharimonadota bacterium. GTDB lineage: Bacteria > Patescibacteriota > Saccharimonadia > Saccharimonadales > UBA4665 > PMNU01. Next base: position 706 of record JARIHB010000136.1, read on the forward strand.
AAACATGGCACTGCCGTGTTTAGCGGCGCCGTGCCGAGTACTATTGAGTTCCTGCAGCCTGACAAGACCATCGAAAAAAACACCGACAGCCTGCGCGACTTTATCATCGCTCTCGATAAATCCAAGGCCGACAAGTTGCGCTACAAAGTTGAAGACAAGGTCGTTAAAATTTTCATCACCCCTTACAGGACCTCGATTAACGAAAAGGATCTGAATTTTTCACAGGGCGACTTTAATGTTGATGTGGTCCTAGCCCTAGGAGTTCACAATCAAGCCGACCTCGATCAGGCGATTACGGCCCACGGGCGTATCCTGCACGATGCCACCGTTGCCACCATTAACACGCAGCCGGGCGGGGAACTGGGGACGATTAACTGGCTTGACCATAATGCGAGCAGCTTGTCCGAGCTCGCGGCCGAGCTGGTTGATGCGTTGAATAAAGAGATCATGGACACGCAGATTGCTACTGCGTTTTTGACAGGCATCGTAGCTGAAACAGAGCGTTTTAGTAACGATAAAACCACGCCGCTCACTATGACGATCAGCGCCGAACTGATGGGTGCTGGCGCCAACCAACAATTAGTGGCTGCGAAACTTGAGCCGCCTGCCTCCGTACCACAGGCTATGCCTATCGAGGAAAAGCAAGAGCCTGCCCCGCAGCCCACTGAAGAAGCTGAACCGCCGAAGCCGGATGACGGCACACTGGAAATTTCGCATGCTGGCGAACCTGAACCAGCCTCAATCCCCGACATTCCAAAAGACGACAAGCCGACAGACGACTCAGGTGAGTCTGAAACTGAACGTGAGGGCAAAACAGAAGTAGGTGATACTACGAACGAAGCTCTTAAAGAGATTGAAGCCGAGGCAGAGGCTGACGGTAGGCCAGACGATACAGAGGAAGAAAAAGAGGAGCCCCAGCTAAATCCTGCTGAAGAATCATCCCCGGCGCTTGAGGAGCCAAAGGAAGAGTCAAGCCCGGCCGTGCCGCAGATTAAGATTGACGAGCATGGCTCGTTACGCATGCCTGGAGACGAAGAACAGCACGAAACTCCTACCATTAATATGGATAAAAAACAGCATGTTATGCTGGAGCCGCCGATGATGGGCGGGGCAATGAGTGGTGGCATGCTGTCCGACGAAGAGGAGCGGCCAGCCGGCGATCCTGCTCCGGCGATCCTATCGCCCGGCTTACTCCAGCGTGGTTCGCCCGCTGCTTCAACGTCGTTCCCGCCTACGCCGCCGCCATTCACGCCACCACAGTCACTAACGCCGCCTCCGCCGCAGATCCCGGAAGACCCGGCGCTCGCTGCGGTTGCTCCTGGCAATGAACCACCGGCGCCTATAGTGCCGCCCCCAGCGCCATCCCCAGTCGTAATGACACCGTCAGCGCCCCCAGCACCTAACCCGGCGCCGAATATGTTCCAACCTGCTCCGGTCACCCGGCCTGTGACCCCGGACATCTTGCCGCCGCCAGCCGCACCACAGCCGCCGCCGATACCGGCGCCAATTCAGTCCGCCCCGGCGGCTGCCCCTGTATCACCGCAGACATTGAGCCAAATTGAGCAGAACGTCAATAGCCCTCATCTCCAGCAATTTATGCCTTCCAACCCGCGGCTACAGCCGCCCCAGCCCGTAGTGCCTCCAAGTACGCCGCTACCAGCGGCGCAGCCGGTATTCACACCATCTCAGCTCCCGCCCGCCCCAGCTGCGGGTCCGACGCCGCAATTTATGCCATCGCCGACAGAGCCACCGTCTCCGCCACAGCCTGTGCCGCAATCGGTTGTTAGCACGCCTCTTCCTGATGTGAATAGTGCACGAGATGCAGCGCTGCACGCATACGATGGCACCTACTCCAACGATCCCATTGCCGGCTTGAATGCGCAACCGCTTGGCGACCCGCTGCATGAGCACGATGCTCAAGACCAGCAAAATGCTCCGAACCAGCCAACACCGCCTGCCGGACCGCCGCCGATGATGCCGCCGGCCCCAGGGGCGTAGGCTGCATTGCCAGATATACCATCCAAAGGTATGCTACCAGTAATGAACGGTATTGTATTGATTGATAAGCCGGCCGGCTGGACCAGTTTTGATGTTGTGGGCAAAGTGCGTCGCATTATTACTAAAGACCCGGCGCTGAACGTTACCGGCCGTAAGCGTTTCCCCGTAGGGCATACCGGCACACTCGACCCGCTCGCTACCGGACTACTTGTTCTTTTAGTGGGCACATACACCAAAAAGGCACCAGCACTTACCAAACTGGATAAGACATATGAAGTAACGGCCCGCCTGGGACACATAAGCACCACTGGCGATGAAGAGGGTGAAAAGCGGGTTGTTTCCACGCGCCAGCCGACTGAAGCCGAAATAACCGCAGTGTTGCAACGCTTTGTTGGCGAAATTATGCAGACGCCGCCCATATTTTCAGCTATCAAGATAAACGGTCAGCGAGCATATAAGCTAGCGCGCGCAGGCAAGCTGCCAACAATGGAACCGCGCCCCGTGCATGTTTATAACCTTACGCTCAGCGAATATGCCTATCCTTACATTCGTTTTACTGCTGATGTCTCAAGCGGTACGTACATACG
>JARIHB010000152.1 GCA_029288515.1 Candidatus Saccharimonadota bacterium
TCGGCAGCGTCAGATGTGTATAAGAGACAGGTATACAGGGGTAGAGTAGCGAGTGCTCATCTGTTACAATGTGCGGTATACCAATATAGCGTAAACAAGGAAGCAATCATTATATGGAACGCACGTTGATCGTATTTAAGCCCGACGCTGTGCAGCGTGGTATCGTCGGCGAGATTTTAAGCCGCTTTGAGCGCGCCGGCCTGAAGATCGTCGGTGCCAAGATGTTAAATCCCGACTACAAGCATTACTTTGAGCACTACGAAGGTATAGGTACGCTAAAAACCCGTAAGGGCGATAAGATATTTGAGGATCAGCTGGCCTCTATGCAGGAAGGCCCGGTAATTGCTATGGTGCTGGAAGGCGTTGAAGCAGTGGAAGTGGTGCGCAAGATGGTTGGCCCTACCGAACCGAAGAGCGCTCAGCCGGGCACCATTCGCGGTGATTACGCCCACGTTACGTACAGTGCTGCCGCCAGTATCAACCGCGGCGTGTCGAACATCATTCACGCCTCAGCCGAGAAAGATGAAGCCGAGCAAGAAATCGCCCACTGGTTTAGCGACAGTGAGCTGCACGATTACCAGACCGTACACGAACGGTTCACGCAGCCGGCACCGCATAAGGCGAAAAAGTAGTTCTTTAATTCAAGCTGCCCGTTTGCCATGCTTCGCATGTCAGAGCAGGGCTCGTCGGAAACAAAGAATACACGCAAGCGCATATTCTTTGTTTCCTCCCTACGCCCTTGTAGTTCAATGGATAAAACAACTCCGTCCTAAGGAGAAGCTAGAGGTTCGAATCCTCTCGAGGGCACCACTTAAGGATTTTTACAACAATGCCGGAATTTTCAGACGAAGGCGCAAACACTGAACCTCAGCCGCCAATCGAACTTGTCAATTATCTCAATGAGCGTACAGGCGTTAATCCTGATGCAGTGCTTATTGCGCCTCATATTCCGCCGCTCCTCGGCGGTATTAAAAGTTCGCAGTTTCTTATCAATGGACCCGGGGCGTCGCCTGATGTTCTTCCAAGCCCTGATGCTCGTGTTGATACTAATATAGGAGATCTGTCTACAGAGACGCTCCCGCCTTTCATTGATTTGTTCCAACGAGCCGAGACCCAGGCAGACGCCCAGTACCCCTTTGCGCTTTTTGAGACCCAGCAGTACATAGCAGACGCCGCCGCCAGCGGCCAGCCGGTAGAAGTATTGTTTACGCCCGATACGGTCAACTCGAGTGCTACCGCGTATTTCCGCAGGCTTGAACGTTTAGCTCAAGATACGGGCGTGCCTATCGTACTGCCGGTTGCAGATGTTGAAGGTGAGACCATCTTTGCCTATTATAAAGAATTCGAACCGATACGTCCGGACAGTGTGGCGGCATATTGGGAAGAGCGGGCGTGCCATGTGGGGCTTCCGGAAACGTTTATGGTCACGCCGCCCTCCGGCAGCCAGGAAACGGCTAATGCGCTGGCGGCTGTAGCACTTCCAGTGCATGACTATTGGGAAGGCGGCCAAGATGAGATCCGCGCCTTGGACTACGATTTGCGTATAGTCGCCAATGCTCCTGCGGTAGTGGTACGCGAGCACTTGGGCGAAGGCCAGTCACAGAGTGGCAAGTTGTCGCTTGTACGCCAGCTGGCGCTAGATGAAGTTCCGCCGGTGCGCAACGACGACATTCGGGCACACGCCAGGCAGATCCTGGCAAAGATGGGCAACCCGGAACTGTTACGTACGCTTACGTGGGAGCTGCACACCAAAACCGGAGGGTATGGCAATGTGGAGCAGATGGGTTTGCCGCTGGGTATCCTAATGCGCGACGATCCGCTGCTTTTGGCCGATACTGTCAAGCGCGTTGAGATTGATATCGCCAGCGATGAAGGAGTATCACGCGAAACACTTACCTGGCTGGGTGCTTTATATCACACCTACGATCCGCGGCTTGGGGAACTGTTTGCTCATCATCTTACCAATGTGCCTGATCACCACCGGGCGGCGTATGGCAGGCACGTGTTGCACGCTGCCACTACGTGGCTGCCAATGTATACTGCCCAGATTGTATCTCAGGCACCATCGCTGCAATGCGATATTTCGCTGGCGGCTATCCATGACCACGCAGTCGCCTTCCTGGATGATTATTTGGCCGGCCGGCTAGAGGACGTATGCCAAGCGATGACGTTTAAGCCCCCACGGCTGGCTGATATGATCTTGAGCTTTCATAACCCAGCTGACCAGGATACGCTCAGAAGGTTAGTAGTAAGAGAATTCGAAGACGGCGGCTCGGTGCTGACCGATATTACATTTGAGCAGATGTATGTGCAGTACCGTGAGCAGTATGGTGACATCGACGAGATTTCCCGTCACTTCCACATCCAGGAGTAGGGCCTATCGAGGCAAGGTAACTCTTGGCCAGAGGTAGTCTGCTATAATAAGCCTATGCCACACAAGTACTTCGAAGATCAATTCGATGATGAGGAGGTACTGTATGTGTTCCGCAAGCATCCGATTGTAATGCGCAAGGGTCTTGTATTTGGCATGCTGGGGCTGCTGATAGGTGTCATTCCGTCGCTGTTTATTCCAAGCTACACCGTGTATTTTTTGGGCTTGCTTGCCGGTGTCGTCATCGGTTTTCTGATATTTCTCCCATCGTGGATCGGTTGGTTTTTCAGCGTTTTTATAGTCACCGACCAGCGCCTAATCCAGATTACGCAGAAAGGGCTGTTTCACCGGAGCGTGATAGATATGGGCCTCAGCCAAATACAAATGGTAAACTATGAAATAGCCGGCCTGCAGGAAACATTGCTGGGGTTTGGTACAATTATGATGCAGACGATGGTAGGAGATCTGGTAATCCACGATATCCACCACCCAGCCGAAACGCAAAAAAAGCTGCTGGAAATTTTGCGGCAGCAGGGTATAAGCGCTGTTCAGCCGTCTGCGATGGGCGACGCCCAACTTGCACAAGATGAAGCATAAAATCAAGAAACTGCTTGCCAAGCGGCCACGGCTGCGCCGCAACGCCGACGAACCGGAAAAATCGCTCGAAGAAGCGATTCATAATTTGCCGCGCATCACCAACGAAACAATTGCCGAGCATCGCGAAGAGGTACTCAGCAGCGCACGCAAGTATATTTATCCGCTCCAGCACTCGCTGCACCGCATTGTTATTATCTCGACGGCTATTTTTGCAGTGTTGGTGGTGGCATTTTTTGTGTACTGCGTGTTTTCGCTGTATAAACTTAACACGACGTCAACATTTATGTACCGCGTGACCCAGGTAGTGCCATTTCCGGTGGCTAAAGCCGGTTCGCATTGGGTAGCCTACGAGAACTATCTATTTGAACTGCGCCACTATATTCACTACTATCAAACGCAGCAAAAGGTCGACTTCAATAGCGACTCAGGCAAGCAGCAGCTGAACGCCTTCCGAAAAGTAGCGCTGGATTCAGTCATCAACGAAGCCTACGTAAAGGAGTTAGCCGAGAAGAATCACGTTTCGGTGTCAGACAAAGAAT
>JARIHB010000177.1 GCA_029288515.1 Candidatus Saccharimonadota bacterium
GCCACAAACAGCGACTGGCTGCCGGATGTGAGATTAGTGGTGGATGTTTTGCCGGCGCCCGGCGTGCGGGCAATAGAGCCGTCAGCATTTACGACGAAAACGTCATTCCCCTCGCTTTGCAAGGTAACAATCGTGCCGCTGCCGCCTGTTTTGTTGATAGCAATACTGTCGCCGCCGGACGCATCGGTTTGGAGCCCTTGGGCGAGCTGTATGAAGCTGCTGCTGGCCAGGCCGTTGAGTGCGCCGCTATTAAAGGCGTAGGGCGACGACGTAAACAAGACCCGTGGCAGCATCTCCGGATCACTGCCGACGGTAATGCCAAGGTACAACGGACTGTGGTTAAAGTTGACTGCACTGCTTAAGGTGGTGTTAATACTGCCCAACTGCACCTGAAATATACCGGACTGCACGGTAACGGTTTGTGTTTCACTCCAAACGTTTGTCCCGCCGCCGGTCGGCGTACCGCCGTCGTAGATAGTAAACAGTATGCTGTAGTTGCCGTCTGGTATGTTCGTGCCGTCTGGATTAGTTAGCTTCCCCTGGAAGCTCACAACATTGTTGACCGCTGCGGCGGCATGGCCATTCAAAGCTCCCAGCGCGAACAAGACAACGCCACATACACACCCAACTGTCATTAAGCGGCGGAACGACTTCCTCATTGCCGTTTAGTATAAGCATTTCGCAACGAGCATTCAATACTTAACCATACTATAAGGTATGGTTATCACTCTGGTTCGGCACTACGTGCTCTCTATAGCGGAATCGCGCCGAAATTGTACGATGCGACGAATAAGATCTATGGGCAGCGGCTCGTTCAATGGGAACTGCACCGACCCCTTCCCTTGTTTATATTTCGATAGGTCTTGCTTAAACGCCTCGTGACCGGTCGGTGTCGCATAAAAGCCAATATGGTGCGCGAATCCGCCAAAATATACCAGCGGCTTGCCGCGTAATTTATATCCTACTAGGCCGTACATGATACCTTCCTCGGCGTCGGGCGCCTCGTCCTTAATAAGTACGCGTAATTGGAGTAAGCGTATTTTCGCCTCGCCCGTAAACTGGTTAATATACTCGTCAACTGATACGGTAGTCTTATCCATAGCTTCAATTATACCGGCCGTATTGCGGGCCTATTTATGAGATTTAATCTCGTGCTGTACACGATCGTTTAAGTACACTTTCATCAGCGACTGATACGGTACGTCTTGCTCGTTTGCTAGTTCTTTAATACGCGAGAGCAGCGTAGAAGGAATTCTTAACGAGATTGATTCTGTTGTAGGTTTGAGATTTGGAAATACTGCCTTTTTGGCTTCCGACCAGTCGATATATTCAGTAGAATCGTGCGTTCTCCAGAATTCTGCCTCCTCTTGGGGGGTCTTAAAGCTAGGAATCTTTTTCAAAGTCTTCATATGCATCCTCCTCTGCCTGGGTCATATCTCGAACGGAGATAATCCTTAGTTTTTTACTTCGTATGACAAATACTGCAAATAATTTCCGGCCGGACCTTGTATGGCCAAGGGCAAAATATCTTCGCCCATTCGCTGTTGAATGAGTGACGTCTCTCGCCAGCACTAATGGTTCGTGGCTGAATATCTCTTCTGCTTCCTGTGGTGACACTCCGTGCTTAGCGGAATTCTTACGCGCATTACCTCCATCCCGTTCAAAGGCGACGGGTTCCAGCAAGATATCCATATAATTAGTATATTTCAGACATATACGTCGCGTCAATATATTAGGGAATTGTATTTAGTCCCGGTATTTGCGATGCAGTACTTGGTCGACTACACCGGTCATCAGGGCCGCAAGCCCGAGCCCTATGACTATCCTATATCCGTCGTTGTCTGCTCTAGTACATGCAACATAGCCCGCAAATCGTCATCAGTATACGCGTCCGAACCAATCGTGCTCCCTAGGCAGGTTATCTTATTCCCTCTGCCATACGGCAACAGATTGCGATAGTCTCGCAGGCTGAATTTGTTCACCACTACCGTGCCGTTTGTGTAGAGTGTATCGTGGAGCTGTGCGTTCTTTTCGGATAACTGGTCGGCGTTCATCCGGCCTGGCTTCAGGGTAAAGGCCTGGGCGAAGAGGTCCGGCGTGTGCAGCGGCATAAAGTGCTCCGACTCGGCAAGCAAGGTGTGCCAGTGTTTGGTGATTTGTTGGCGGGCATGAATACTCTTGCATATGCCATCGACGCCTAGGGCTTCGAATAAGGCGTAGAGCTTTAAAGCGTCGAAGGGTTTGCTGCCCAGAAACGGGGTTATTTGGCCGATATCGCTGCTGCCGCGGGCAATAGTTATGTCTGTAGAGCTGCCTATGGCGGCCAGGTGTTTGGGATCTTTGAACAAGATAACGCTTGACGAATATGGCGCGCCGAGCTGTTTGTGCGGGTCCATGGCTATCGAGTCAGCGTACGACAGTATGTGCTTGCCTGCAGTTGTAGCCTGCTGGTCGAACGCCAGGACGCCACCGTGGCAGGCGTCGGCGTGCAGCCAGACGCCAAACCGTTGGCTGATGTGATATAGGCCGGGCAGATCCTCAAGGGTGTTAGTGCGTGAGTCACCCATAACGGCAACAATAGCGACCGGTTGCGCACCGCGCGACAGCGAATCGGCCAGCTTGCGGCTGAGGTCGGTTTGGTCCATTCTGCCTTGGCTGTCGCAGGCTACCTCAACAACGTTATCGGTGCCAAATCCCAGCCACCAGCTCGCGCCGTAATGCGAATAGTGACTGATTGTTGACCCGGCAACGAATATTTTCGGTGTTTTACGAAGGGCCATCATGCCCTCGGTTTTGCTTTCGGGGTAGGCATGCTGCCGGGCTCCCAGCAGGCCGAGGGTATTGGCTAACGTGCCGCCGGTGACCATCGCCCCACCCAGATCCAGGGCATGCGCGGGAATGCCGGAAGATGTTTTGTAGCCTATAAGCTCCCGCAGCCAGCTTATAACGAGCATCTCTACGTACGTAGCGGTCGGCGCGCTTTTGGCGTCGGCGATAAGGTTTTGGTTCGTGAACGCGGATAGCATAGCGGCATACTGTGCAGCGGCATAAGAGCCTTTGTCAGGAAAAGCGATGTAGTTTTTGTGATGCTGATGAATGGATCCAGGCAGGATCGTGCCCCGGATATCATGTATGACATCCTGCAACGGACGCCCCTGCAGCGGCAATGGCTTTGCTTTGAGGGCAGCGACGTTTGTGCGGTACGCCGTCTCGTCGAACGGTGTGGCTGCGTGTAGGAAGTTCTGTGTATCAAGCCGGAGTTCGTCAAAGAACGAACGCAGCAGTTCGTCGGAGAAGCTGTCTAGGTGGTCCATGTAATCTTTATGCTCTCTGCCCAGACCCTGGTTGTAATTGTGTGTCCTTACATTATACTTAGTATGAATTATGGTCAACCGCTCCGTACAACCGGCAGGCCCTGCCTTGGCAGGCGTGGTATTTGAATACGATTCGTATCTTGATTTAGTAGCCAAAGGTGATATACCGATTACTGCTTCACCCGTACCATTTGATATTATCGTGGTGCCCGCCGGGAGGCCGGTCACCTCATTTGCGAGTGCCGTGCGGCTTGCGCAGGAGGCAGATGCACCTCTTGTAGTGTTGTGCAGTAAGCATGCAAAGGCTACTGACGTTGCAAAAGAGTTGGCGGCGTACGACAAGCTGGTATGGTATGCGGTGGACCTACCAAGTGAATATACCCACCCGCTCCTAAGCCTGACGGCGAGTTCGGTCATCGCTCAGGCGGGTCTGCTGATCGATTCGGACATAAGTATAAAACGTAATATCGGTCTATTGCTCGGCAAGGCGCTGGGCGACAGAGTCTTATTTTTAGATGATGACATTAGTTTGCAGTTGTCAGGTGTGTCCGAGGCGGCTGCTCTACTATCCCGCTACTCGATTGTAGGTTTTGATCCGGACCCGGCAGGTTTCCCTGACAACTCTGTGGTGGTTCATGCCTCGCGTGCTCTCGAGAAACTCTGCATGCCCCACGGCCCTGCCCGTATATCTCCGATGAAGCAGCATGTGTCCGGAGGCAGAATGGCTGTTAATCTCCGATCTTTCACTTCGCATTTTCCTGAATGTGTGTACGATGAAGACTGGTTGTATATGTATGATGCCTTGGAACGGCGCGATATAGTTATGGCACGTGCCACAAGCTGGCAGGCAGTGTATGACCCGTTTGCTACATCCGAAAGGGCGGCGCACGAGGAGTTTGGCAACACCATATCCAAGGGGCTGTACGATAATCTGAGAGTCTCAGACAGGTCGCCTTTGGTAAGCGAACAGTATTGGCGCGATATTCTTGATGGCCGGAAAAAGCGGCTGCATACAGTATACGAAACGGCTGAGATGTGTCTGGCGCACGCTGACGAGCCAGCGACAGTTCGCCGAATTATGTCATCTCTACAGGCTGCCGCTCACGTCAATAGATTAATTACCCCTGATCTGTGTGTCGCGTATTACCGGGCATGGCACTTAGTGGACACACCAGAGTGGTCTGCACGTTTTACGGCGCTGCCGGACGCTATGGGCATTCAGCAGATGCTTAACCGGCTGGAGCTGTCGCATTATACGGTTAGTAATGTCACTGGAAGGCTATAATAAACGGTATGTTTGAAGGCACTCCGCCCGACGAACCTGCACCTTCTGTGGATTGGCAACGATTATCCATGGACGCTGCCGCTGCTGCCGCCTCGGCCCCTGCCGACTTCCTTGGTGGGTATTCTTCCCCTGACTCAACCTTAGAGGCTGGCGGGTTGTCATCTGTAGAGTCAGGTGATACACCAGCCGAGACCCCTGAAGCTGTACGAGCGGCTGTCCATGCTGAGTGTGTGGCGGCTATCGATGCATGCCTGGATGATGCTATTGCACGCGGACCTGAAGGTACTTCTGTAATGATAGATATGGACAAGGGTGAAGTAACTACGCGAGACGTAAGGCTGGTACGCGAAATGATCGGTGAGGCAGTCCGCAATAAAGATTTGGATGCCGTTACGGCGTACGCTCAGCGATTAAGAAATCTCCCGCACGTTACCGATGCTGATATGCTTGAAGCCAGCTTCGCTGCCGCTGTGCTTGGGGACGAAGAAGCTGGCGCTCCCATTCACCGGGCATTGGAAATGGAGCAAATCAGCGGTATGCTGCAAAGAGAACGTGAGCGCGCGGGCGTGCCGGAAGCAACCCCAGACGCAGACCCT
>JARIHB010000197.1 GCA_029288515.1 Candidatus Saccharimonadota bacterium
CACTTATGCGATCGTCGGCAGCGTCAGATGTGTATAAGAGACAGGGTATGGATAATCCGGTGGCCGCCTGCTTCGGCAATCGAGCCTACGGAATAGATGGACGGCGTGGACAGCGGTTCGCCGGCAAGCATAACGCCATACAGCATAAGGTTGCCGCAATGATAGGTTGCAACCTCTGTGGTATATATGCGTTTGGTGACTTTTGTGACAGTGTCTTCGGCGAACGAGACATTACAATTAAAGCCCCCTTCGTTAATGGGAGCGTGCATGGTTTTTATCATAAAATATTGTATATAAAATAGCTACTATGTCGGCTTTGCTATACTGATGGCAAGGAGTAGCGATATGATTCAGGAATTCAAGAAGTTTATATTGCGCGGCAACGTCGTTGATTTGGCAGTTGCGGTAGTAGTGGGCGCCGCATTTGGCGCCGTAGTAAATGGACTGGTGAAGGATATGATAACGCCGCTTTTGGGCGCACTGGGCGGTCAGCCGGATTTCTCGCGTTTGGCGTTTACTATTAATGGCAGCAGATTCATGTACGGCGAATTTTTGAATGCCATCGTGTCGTTTTTACTGGTAGCATCGGCACTGTTCTTCCTTGTTGTGCAGCCTTTGAACCACTTGCAGACACGCATGGCGCGCCGCAAAACCCCAGAGGAGCCAACAGATCGGAAATGCCCTGAATGCTTGAGCGAAATACCTAAAGCTGCCACACGCTGCAAATTCTGCACATCCAAGGTGCAACCCGCCAAGTAGTACTTGCATAAGCGGCTTGGCTGCCGGTACTATACATGTATGTATACACTGCTAGTTGAGGTCGACGGCCGGTTATGAGCCGGTTGCCGACTCCAGGCTCCGATGCAGGTACTTGGGGTACCATTCTTAATGATTTTTTAGATGTATCGCATAACACCGATGGCAGCCTCAAGCCCACGGCGGTAAGCGCCGGCGGTGCCGTAACCAGCGTGAACGGCAAAACACCTTCAGGCGGTGCCGTAACGCTCTCCGCTGCAGATATTGGCACTGGGACGGCCTTAAGCGACCTGAATGACGTGTCGGTGGCCGGGGCAACAAATAACCAGGTGCTGACATACTCAACAGGCGCCGGTAAATGGCAGGCGGCCACGCCAAGCGCGCCGTCAGTAGTACCACAGCCTGCAACAGTTGTTATTAGCCGCAACGGTGCTAATACCGTAGCCACCAAGACAGCAGATGGATCGTCATTGTACAGCGGCGCCGACGCTGGCGCAGCGTTAACGGCGGCCATTACCACCGTGGGGGCTAACGGCGGGGTTATTATGTTTCAGCCAGGGTCATATACCTGGTCGAGTACTCCTGCAGTACCTGCTAACCTGAACGGCTGGCTGCATATCATCGGCGCGATGACTACCATTAGCCTAACTGTCGCCGGAAACCGTTTTTTGGACGTTGCCAAACAGGCGGACGGCGACACATTCCGGTACCTGCACGTTGAAGGGTTTACGGTAGATGCTGCAGCGCTATCGAGCACGGGCGGTACCCGACATATCGTATTCGGTACTTTTCGCCCGAGTGATGGGGTAACGAGCGGTACGAACGTCAATTTTTCATACATTACTATTCGCAACATACAAACAAAAAATGTGCGAGTTGCACCTTCGGGTACCGCTCACTTTCTTAACATATTCATTGGCATTCACCAAAGCTCGAGCGGTCTGCCGGAAAATTACGCCACGCACATCCTAATTGAGAATTGCGACTTTGACGGCGGCAACCACGGCTTGACCATTTACGGTAATAAGAGCGGTTCATGGTCGGGCGACCCGTCGATCAAGTTTGACGACATTACCATCCGGCACATTCGCCATGACATGCGTAATTTGCCAACTGCGTTCGATTCTACCTCACATGTGCACGTTTCATCTCTGGGCTATGGCAACAATATTTTGATCGATGATGTATGGGGCTTTGGCAGCTGCGATGTAGGCGTGGAGGTCGATGCTGCGATGAATCCGCGCATATCGAATGTTACGGCCGAGAACTATATGGGCTTTGCGGTGGCTCTTACCAACTACCATGCGCCGCAGCAGTATCTGGCACAATATTCGTATGTGCGTAACGCTGTTGGCTACCGTACGGGCGGTGCGGTGCAGGCATCGTCATCGTCAGTCGTGGGCATTCGTACCACGCCAGGCTTGCCTAATGGTCACTTTATACTCGAGAATATCAGCCACTACCGAGCGGCTACATCTCCCGATCTCTCCGTTGCGCCGATTGCTGGTGATCTGGTATCGGCAAAAGGTTCTATTGAAAGTCTGACGCTGAATGGCGGCCATTACGAGGCGGTCGGGGCAGTATTGTCCGGTTCTGTTTCGCAAGCCGGGCAAATTGTATACGTTGATGACCTCACATCTACCCGCACGCGCATCAGCATTTCCAACCTTGACGTGCGTTTCCGTGGTGCCAAGGGCGGCGGCGCAACTGCGGGTATTGCATTGTCGGCAGTACAGGTGAACGGTGACGTTGACATCGACATTGCGAACGTCCGGGCATATATCGATTTTCCGACTATTGAACAGGTAACTGGCATAGACCTCGGCGGCGCCAGCGGCGGCACGATACGCGGTAAAGTGGAGTCGATAAAAGTCTACGGGCCCAATCTGGGTAGCAACCCGAAGGGTGTTTTCGTGCCGGCATCTTCGTCGGTTACTATTCCCTATGCCGGCGCCCTGCGTGTTCGGTACGTTGACGACGACGCATTGCCAGCCGGTGCTGCAGTATTTATTGGCGATGCGACCAACAAAGCGCTGGTGGACACTGGCATTATGCCGTTATCTGCCGCACTTAGAACGGTTACTGCCGACTATACCATTACCGGCGCAGACGGCGTGATCATTATTAATAGCGGCAGCACGGTAACCGTCAGCCTACCCTCTGCCACAACCTCGGGCGCGGGCAAACAGTTTGTCGTAAAGTCCATAGGCAGTGGTGCGGCCTTTGTAAATGCGCTGGGCGGTAACATCGACGGTTTAGCCCAAGTGTCGGCGAACAGCAGCGGTACCACATTTGTGTCCGACGGCACGGATTGGCTGACAATTGGTGCGTCCGGGTCGGCGGCAATTAGCTATGAAGCACAGACGACGAGCACTAACTACACGCTCACCGACAGCGACGGCGTAGTGTTAGGGGATACAAGCGGCATCACATTGTCGCTACCGTCAGGCACTGCTTCTGGTGCCGGCAAACAGTTTACTCTCAAAAACATCAGCAACGGCAATATATTTGCCAATGCACTCGGCGGCACGATTAATGGCGGTTTCTCAGTAACTATTCCGATGGGCGTGTCGCAGACATACGTTTCTGACGGTACGAACTGGATATTGTTACTTGAACGCGGTGCCGAACCGTTGCTTAAGACTGTACAAGTAGCAACGTCGAACTATACCGTTATAGACACTGACGGCATTATTTTCGCTAACGGCAGCTCGGTGACAGTCAGCCTACCCTCGGCCACAAGCAGTGGTGCCGGCAAACAGTTTGTGGTAAAAAATTTGAATGCTGCTAACGCCTTTGTGAACGCGGCAGGTGGCAACGTAGAGGGCGGCGGCCAGGCGACGCTTGCAACGAACGTAAGTTATACATTTACGTCGGATGGTACGAACTGGTGGCAAACGTAGCAGGGCCGCCAGAGAACATTCTCCTGCCACAGGTGTTTTATAAGGCCATAATAACAGGTATACTAGGGTGATGAATGATGACCTCTTCCGGCACCTGCAAGAGAAACTTGCAGCCAGTGTCGGTCGTGAACAACTCTACAAAACCATCGTAAACGCTCCGTTTGCGTTTAAAATGGAGACGACCTACTTGTCGCTTGGAATCATTGTATTGCTCGTGGTTGATGAAACTGACGGGCTTATACACCGGGTAGCACTTTCTGATACCGATATGGCAGCAGGTACGCGTGAAGTATCGGTCAAACGATTCGAAGACATTAAGGTGCCTCTAGACTACAAGCATAATATTGTGGCCGAGGCTATACGCAGCCAGCAACCCCAACAGACCGCCGATTGGGCCGGTCTGTTTGCGCCAGCGTTAGATCCTGATGAAGCCCGGCTTAACCAAGCTGGTGGTGCTATTGCTTGCAGCTTTGTATATCCGCTGCCGGGAGTGGACGCTGGTGCCGCGCTTATATTTAGCTACTACCAGTACCGGGAACGCATGGGCGAAGAGCACAAGGCTTTTATGGAACGATATAGCGGGCTTGTGGCTGAAGCTCTACGGCAGCAGCGCGCATAACGCTTGCTCTACGGCAGCCGATATGCGATAGTGTACGGGATATAATCCGATCGTAATACGAACTGTCACATGTCTTTCGAATCCCCTGGTGGTCATTCCTTTGATCCCTCTCTAGAATATAGCCTGTATCCCCGCGACCAGCGTCCGGTACCTGATGGCATGCCGGTAGACGACCCGCTGAATGTCCAGACATTGACGTCAGGCCTGGACACTGAAAGCAGCACATCGGCATGCAGTGAGTATGATCGTATACGCCAAGAGATACTGACAGGCACAGATTGGCAATCGGTATTTACGAGAGCATTCGGCTTTGGCGGCGAGTATGAGGGCTTAGATAGCCTGGTAGGCGCCCTGCGCGCCGATCACGAACAAAACAGCCCTGAAAATTTTAAAGGTGAACCGATGAATACCGTGCGTTTGCATTCCTGGCAAAAGCACATCACTGAGCGCGGCATGACTGCCGTACCAGATGACTCAGAACCAGTGCCAGACGATTGGGAACCCCACGGCAATCTGGCTTCTGAAGTTATAACCTGGCGACAAGAGATGAGTAAGGCCGCCGACGTATTTTTTCATAATGACAGGAATGCATTCATACAGGCGGTACTGCCCCGTAAGGAGGCGGTGCAGACGCTCAGCCGGCTATGCACGCTAATGGGTCTCGATGGCGATGCCCCTGATGTTCCCAGCGAATTGCGCGAACCGGCATACTGGCTGGAGCAATGCGTGCGTAACATGTACGTGGCAGTAGACGAAGCCGATAGTGTATTCTTACATACCGTACCAGATGTCCCGCTTGAAATTCGTGACAATGGACTCGCGAGCCAGTTCCATGAACTGTGCGGCATGTCACCTGAAGCACTCTTACAGTTGGCGATGCAGCGGTACGCTCCAGATCTCGTCCGCGGCCTGGCTATTGTGGAGTTATTGCCAACTATGCCGCCCATGGTGTTTCCTGATGAGAGAAGAGTGGATACTGCCGCAACTATGGAGGTAGAGAATGGGGTCGGCGTACTCCGTCTAAATATGGATCCGGCGTCACTAACCGTAGATATGACCCCGGCCAAACAGAGCGATAGCTCCTTACGGGGTACGCAACAAGCGGCCAACTCGCTAACAATGCTGCAACTGGTGGATCATGAGCTAGGGCATCATACTCACCACTTGCGCGATCCTCTACGCTGGCTTGTCCAATGGCGCCAGATGGCACGTGCCGACCCCTTTGACGACAATGAGTACGTAAAGGATGTATACACGATCAGCAGTGACGAAGGTGAGATTGAAGACTTGGCAATGAGCAGGGAACTATACATGAATAGACCGCTCGACCTACTCCTCAGCCACGCCGCACGCTTCACTATATTACAGAGGAAGCACGGCCGATATACCATCGACATGCTCATGAAAGCCGCTGATGAAGCAGAAGACAATACTGCGGCATCGGTGTTGCGGGCGAGCGAGCGACTTGTAGCCCGAGCTAATGCTGCATCCTGGTCGTAATGTTACTGCTGCCATTCGGAACACTCCGCTTGCAGCAAGGGCCAGCTTTGCAATAAAATAGGATCCGATATGCCTGGAGAATTTGATGAAAGCGGCAATGGCACTACTAATTTTGAGCTCCCTATGAACTACGGCGCTACCAGTTACGATGGTCCGGCTGACCATGCATTGCCTTGGCAGCCTCACGCTTCGGCGGTCACCGGCCTGGACGTGTCCGGCTATAGGCTCGCCAGCGACGCACCCTATGCTCAGTATAGCGAGCTGGCACTTTTGCCCTCAACGGAAGCAACACACAGACAGACCGTTGAACCCCCGCAGATAGCCGAACTTTTTGCCGCCCAAGAGCACATCGAGGGCATCGCCGGCGCCGCTGCAGAGCGCGTTAGATTGGCCGCCCAAGAAGCCGGCAGCGACACACTCACTGGTATTGATGAGCACATTGCCGCCTATGCCGAAACTCACGGTCATCGGCCCGGTCAATACGAGGGTGTCATGCTAATGCTTGACGTTCTCCAGTCTCAGCCAGAGGGTCGCCACCAGGAGAGCATGAGAGCTCTTGCCGCGGATACGCGGCCCTTGCTTGCGACTGCCAAAGCTCTCGAAGCAGCTACTATGCCCAAGGCAAACCTGCTGCTTGATCACCTCCGCGGTACATTGGCCAGCACAACCAACTGGGAAGCAGTTGTGGCAAAAAAGATTTCTCAGGGCGCCTATGCTTCGCTGGCAGAAGCCGCTGCCAGTATTCCGGATAACCCTGATACCAGGCACTCGCTCAGCGATGCGTTAGCGCACATTGGAAGCATTGAACGCTTACAAGCCGAGATAGCAGAGCAGGGTGATTATCTGCCCGAAGGTCGGGAGTGGCAGCCGCCCCAAGACTGGGAACCCAATCCAAACATCATTGAAGACATGCACAATTTCGCCAACGGCGTTGAGATTGCCCTAACCGACTATGTTTCTGCTGAGCGATATGAATACCTGGAAAAAATTTCTCCGGCGAGTGCGCTTCGTGTGTTGGCCGAGGTCTGTGAGCGTGCTGGCATTACTGGCAGCGAAGGACACCAGGTTGCGCCAGGGTTAGCATACGCACTGGAGTGTCAGGCAAAAATGCTCTGCGAGCAATTTGATGCGGCCGATAGACAGCAGCTTGATGCGTTTGGCAGCGAGGCGCCCACCGAACTAGCAATTCATGGTGTTGATGTTATGCAAAACAAAATAAGCATTCTTAACCCTGGCATGTGGGTGACAGACAGGCTACAGCGTTATCCAGAGCATCTACGCTACGGATGGCGGGGTGTGGAGTTTTATGACGACCCATCCACGCAGCCTGAACATCAGGGCGATATCTGGACGACAGGCACCCTGGATCCCGAACGAATAAAGCTAAACCTAAACGTTACTACGGGGTCGCTTGCCGATATGGCCGATAGCGTAGATCACGAGCAATTCCACCTCATGCATTTATACCGTCTGCCCGTCCTTGAAATAATAAGGTGGGAGATGGTATGTGCTGCTGAGCCCGGTGCTATGTACGCCTATCCGGACCAAAGCCCGCATCTTGTGAACCCTGAGGAACTGAGCGACGTAGGCGAGGTATACATGAACGAACCATGGAACCTTGTGCGTGACGGCAAATTGTTACGTTTTGCCTTTATGCAGGAGCTGCTTGGGCGGTATGATGGTGAGGCGGTGACAGAAGCGATGAGCATATCGCCGCCTGGTGCGAACGATAAGCGCATGCTGGGCAACCTAAATCGAGCCCTCACGCGCGCAGCCGACCGCAAGGCGAGTCTCCGCAGCACGCAAACATAACGTACAATTCTGTACAAAGGAGGTTCTATGGCGCTTAAGCAAGCGTACGAAGACTTATACCGTGAAGCAAAAGACCTTGAACACCGTATGCGCGACTCAACAGACCATCCAGGCAGCCCGGATGGCCGACAGCTTGATGAGCAAATTCGCGCCCTGCAATCTGATGTACAAACCAGCCGCAGCCCACGTGACCTGGAAAATCGCGTCAAGCAAGTCCAGGCAGTACTTGATCGGGCCCGTCACACGCCGAATGGTTTTATGAGTGTCTCTGACGCTGATCGGTATTTTCGTATTTTCGAACAGATAAAGCTCAATTTGCGCAGATTTCCTGACTATTCTTAGCTGCCACAGCGGCCTGGCTGACGGGCGGTAACTGCTTCTGCTTTTTACAACATGCTGCTAAAATAAGCATAAGATGAATGTACATAATCGCCGGCCGAGAGGTGCTGTCAGGGTATAAGTATGCATATTGGCAACTCGCTTATTGAGAAATTGCTAAGACAGCATGGCATCAAAGATGACCAGCTGGCGGCTTTACAATCGCAGGCTGCGGCCGACAAAAAACCGCTCGACGTGGAGGCTATTAAGGGCAACCTCATCACAGAAGAAGAACTGATTAAGCTGTACGCCAAAGAGATTGACGTACCGCTTGCCGAATTCGACGCCAAAAGTGTTAAGAAAGAGGTACTCAAGACACTGCCAGAGCGTATGGCGCGCCAGTACCGTGCTGTTGTGTACGATGTAGACAAACGCGGTGAAAAACTGATTGCCATGGAAGATCCGGACGACGTACAGGCCCGGAATTTTCTGCAACAGCAGCTGGGCAACAATATCCGTATCCACATTGCCACTACTCAAACCCTGCAAACAGCAATCGACCAGTACAGCGGCGAAAACATTAACGCCCAGCTGACGCGCGTTATACCGACAGTCGACGAAGAGGAAGAGAGCGAAGAAGTTGACGAAAGCAGCATCACCGAAGATTCGCCCATTGCACAGACAGTAAACCTAATTATTGAATACGGCGTAAAGGCCGGCGCGAGTGATATTCATATTGAGCCGCGGGAAGATGTTGTTATCACCCGGTATCGTATAGACGGCGTGCTGCGCGAGATAGACAAGCTGCCGCGGACGGTGCTGGGTGCGCTGGTGTCGCGCATTAAGATTCTTGCCAATTTGAAGATTGATGAGCACCGCGCACCACAGGACGGACGCTTTAAGGTTGAGGTAAGTAGCCTGATGTATGCCCTGCGCGTCTCTACACTCCCGGTTGTAGATGGTGAAAAAGTAGTCATGCGTATCCTTAATGAATCTACGAAGGCCGCCAATTTCCAAGAGCTTGGCTTTTGGGGTACCGCGCTCGAAGCCCTGAAGCATGCTATTGTGCAGCCGCACGGCATGATCCTGGTAACCGGACCGACGGGTTCGGGTAAATCTACAACGCTATTTAGCGTACTCAGTATGCTCAACACGCCGTCGGTTAACATTTCGACCGTCGAAGACCCGGTGGAATACCGCATACCAGGCGTCAACCAAACACAGGTCAATCCGGTGGCGGGCATGACATTTACGAATGGGTTGCGGGCCCTGCTGCGCCAAGACCCAAATATTATTATGGTGGGCGAGATTCGCGACGGTGAGACTGCCGCCCTGGGTGTGCAGGCTGCCCTGACCGGCCACTTAGTATTTAGCACACTGCACACCAACAATGCATCTACTACACTGCCGCGCTTACTGGACATGGGCATCGAACCGTTCTTGATTGCCTCCACCATCCGTATTGTCATCGGCCAGCGATTGGTGCGCCGGCTATGCACGAACTGCCGGGAACACTTTACGCCCGATGACACCGCTCTTACGCATATTCGCCAGTCGTTTCACCTTACAACGGCCGAGGCCAGCAAAGTCATTCACGACCTAGAAACACAGGCACTCAAAAACGGCATCGGCGTGTCGGCTAACCATGGCGCCGATACCCCGGCCGCCGACCTCAGCACCACACCTTCAACGATTCACTTACTGTGGCGGCCACACGATGGAGGCTGTAACAGCTGCAATCACACTGGCTATAAGGGCCGGATAGGTATTTACGAAGTACTGCGTTCCACGCCCGCTATTCAGAAGATGATCGTTGGCAATGAAACGAGCGAGGAGATGCAGCAGACTGCCATCAAAGAGGGTATGGTGACCATGCAGCTAGATGGACTTATTAAAGCGTTGCGCGGCGAGACAACCATTGAAGAAATCTTACGAGTGACGAGCGAGGAATAACATGAATTTCAGCTACAAAGCACGCACACGCGACGGCAAAACAATATCTGGCACCATCGAGGCTCCCAGTAAGGAATCACTGATTGCCTCCCTTAATAAGCAGGGCGCCAAGCCGGTGCTCATCCACGAGGTCGCCGACAGTACGCATAAGAGCGGCAAAAAGGGCGGTTTCTTCAGGCCAAAGGTGAAGTCCCGTGAGCTAGTCGTGTTTACCCGTCAGCTTTCTACGATGGTATCGGCCGGCGTACCATTGACTCGTTCATTAGCAACGCTGGGCGAGCAGGCGGAGAGCCAATACTTTAAGAAAGTCATTGCCGAAATCGCTAAAGAGATTGAGTCGGGCACCGCAATGGCGGACGCCTTCGAAAAGCACCCTGACGTATTTTCGGATGTATACATCAGCATGGTCCGTGCTGGCGAAGCCGGCGGTATTCTTGACCAGATCCTGAAACGTCTCGCATTGCAGACTGAGAAGGATGCAACTATTCGCAAGAAAATTAAAGGGGCAATGACCTACCCGGTCGTAATACTTACAATCACCATTCTGGCATTTTTCGGGTTAATGATCTTCGTAATCCCCAAGATCGGCAAAATTTTAACCGACCTGGGCGGCCCGGATGCCAAGCTGCCTATCTACACGCAGGCGTTGCTGGGCTTCAGTAACTTCTGCCTAAGCAACAGTATCCTGGGTCTTGTCGGTCTGAAGGCCGTAAAGATACCGAACGTTCTGTTCTTGATGATAGCCGCTGGCGTGGGTATTTACTACTTTATACGCTATGTTCGTACGCCAAAAGGCAAGCTATGGTTTCATACCGTCCTCCTGAAACTGCCTATCCTCAAAACCATCCTTATTAAGGTTGCTGTGTCGCGCTTTGCCCGCACGTTTGCCTCTTTGGCTTCTGCCGGCGTGGGCGTGCTGGACGCACTGAGTGTCACTGGAGGTGCTATTGGCAATAAAGTGATTCAGGCAGAGCTTGAATCCGCAGCCCAGGAGGTAAAAAACGGTAAGCCGTTATCTGAGGCGCTTGCCAAAAGCAAGCACTTTCCGCCGATTGTATTTCAGATGTTAGCCGTCGGCGAAGAGACCGGCCAAATTGACACCATCCTGATCAAAGTTGCCGACTTCTACGACGAAGAAGTGGATACAGTCATTGACAGCCTCAGCTCTATCATTGAGCCATTAATGATTATTGTGCTGGGCAGTATCGTCGGCCTTATTGCTGCATCGGTCATGGGCCCGATTGCCTCCCTCAGCCAAAACGTCGGCAGCAACTAGTTGCCAGATCCTTCGGTAGCTGCATCACCAGCCCCGCCTGCACAATAAGAGAGACTAAACGGAAGCGCAGCCGGAACGGCGAGCTTTTGAGACCCTAGGCTCAAAAGTCGTCGTCCCGCGCGTGAGCGGTCTCTTGTTTGTGCAGGCGGGGCTGGTGATGCCTATAGAAGAGAGCTGGCGAACAGTTTGTGGCTTGACGGCGTGACGCTTATGGTTATAATCAAGGGTAGATACTTTATGCCGCGACGCGCAGGCATTAAGGTCAAACATAAACTAACTACAAGGAGGATGAGCATGCGCTCATTGAAGCAACAGAGAGGGTTCACCATTGTCGAACTCTTGATTGTGATTGTTGTCATTGGTATCCTGGCAACGTTGGTCATTGTGACCTTTACTGGTATCCAGCAGAAGGCTCGCAACACCAAGCGCCAAACAGATATCAACGCAATCCAAAGCCACTTGGAGGCCTACAAGGCCCAAAATGGGTACTACCCGACCATGGCTCACGTGAACGACTCTACATGGCGCGGCACAAACATGAAGGGTCTTGACCCGGCTGCCTTGCAGGATCCAAAGGGTTCGTCACAAGCGCTTGCAGCTACTACATCGGCAACTGCTTACGGCTACGCGCCGGTTAACGACAGCAGCGCTGACTGTAGCGCCGATGAGACCACCTGTAGCGGGTACACGCTGACTGCAACACTCGAAGGTGGCGGCACATACCAAAAGAAGAGTAACTAGTTAGTCGCTCCGATTAACACAGAGAACGGGCTCCGGCCCGTTTTTTGTTACTTAATAGATAACTGCAATCTTCGCCTTAGCCGGTGACTCGTTTATCTCTACAGCCGGGCCATGTTATATTCGCGATAAGCTGAGAAGCGAATATTCTAAACTCAACCACCAGGGGCATTTCGATCTCGAGAGTACGCCCCTTTACGGATGAGTGAGCACTTCGCGCCACGATAGGATCTGGTAGCCACCGGTTATAGGGTAGCTGGGCGGCGGCGCGTACAGCAAGTTGTAGTCGTAACTCGTGGTGTTATTTTTGATGCCGGATATATAGTAGGTGCCGTCGCTTACTGCGTCACCGCAAGAACCGCCGCGCTGCCACGTCCACGTCCATGTTTGGCGGCTGGCCACTGCCCCGTAAAATACGAACTTCTGATTGCTGTTTACCCAGCCGCGCGTACAGCGGCCGCTGCTAACGCGGTAATCGTCGGGGTATATAACTGAACCGGTTTGGGCAAGCGTGGCGGCATCGACTTCAAATGTAAAGCTGCCGCTTGCGGGCGGGGCGTACGGCGCCAGGTACACGGAGTCTTCGGCTATCAGGCCAATTGCGTCGCTGCCGTCTTTAGTGCTGTACAGCATATCGTCGGCAATAATAATGTTGGCATTGTTGGAGGTGGCGAGGCGACCTGCGCCGATGCTGACGCGGCCATGAAAGGTTGTATTGGTACGCACCCATACATTATCTTCTGCAAAAATAACGCCGGAGCTGGGAACGGTAATATTGGTAGCCACACTGCTCAGTGTCAGCGCGCTGGTATATGGTGAAGCCGTATCTGTCTCGCCATTCACGTTATACAGGTTGTAGGTACCATTGGTATTCAGCTCTATGAGGTAGCCGCGGGCCTGGTTAAAGGTGCTGCTGCGCTGCGGTAGGTACGCGGCAGTGCGCGTAGAGGGGACTTGCGAACAGGCGTTAGATTGGCCAGCCAGTGCACTAGTAGCACTGTCCGACGAAAAGGCCGTCTTCTTCATGGTACACAGACTGCTGCTAACTTGATTGAAGTCGATTGAAGGTACCGGGTAGCGCCAGTCGGTTTTATCACGCGTGGTGCAGTTTACCGGCGTGGTAACAGTGCTGCTGCACCACACACCGTTATGGCTGCTGCCATCGCCGCCGAGACTAAACGGCGGAACATAGGTAGCATTGGCGCTGGTAACATCTGAGTCACTGGCGCCGTCCATACGGATACCTTGGTTAGAATGCACTGGGCCAGCGGCTGATTCGGTATTACCAAACCAGAGCGCCGTATCGCCAAGCGTAGCAAAACTAGCAAACGATTCGGCGCCAATTTGAGCTTGTACGGTGCGGGTTATATCGGTGCCGATAACCTTGCCAATGGCGCGCACGTCGACAATGGTCGAACCGCCGCCCTTCGGTTTTATCCAAAGTGTATATGTACCGGTCGTCTTGCCGGTGTCGTCAATGTAATTATGTACATACGGGCCATAGCCCAAGGTCGCGTCGGGCGTCGTTGGCGTTGACTGGCCGTCTTTGTAATCGGTCGCATTGTGGCTTAGGTGCCAGAGGTAATAGTTGATGCCAGCTTCAGCGATGTTGAAGGCCTGCTGGCTTTTGACGTTATTTCCTACCACAAAGAAGTTATTCATAATAATAGTCAGCACAGCAGTTGAGATAATAGCAGCGGCAATCATTACCGATACCAGCGCCGGCATCATAAATCCTTGCTCATCGTGCGAAAGCTGCTTAAACCGATACACAACACTGCTCATAAGTTCGTTTTCCTATTCCGTAAGCTTACATCAAGCGTGATAGCCTGATTAACGGTGCCGGAAGTATCAGCGCCGAGGTTTACACGGACACCTTTTATAGTATGTAAATCGGCGATTGGCAGCGTCATAACACTGCCGCTGGAATTAAGGTAGTTGAAGAGTGTTTGACCTTGAGTTTGCTGGAAGTCGCTGATAATGGTGTATGTTTTCTTATTTGCCGTAATCAGCGTGCCTATGGGCGGGTTGGAGGTCATAGGCGTAACGTCGGCATACAGTACTGTGCTGTCGGCATTAAGATAGTAATGCACTTCCGACACGTACGTATCGGTAGGGAAGAAATACGCGTAGGCTACCAGGTCATTGGCAGCAGCTGATGTAATATCGGTGGCGCCGCGGATGACGTTGGCAATACGGGCAGACTGGCCGGCAACGTCGGTGAAGCTGGAAGCGTCTTTTTGCAAGTTAAGGTAAGTAAACAGATTTGTCTTAAAGAATGTGTAGAACATTGTTGAAAGTATGAGTACTAATGTCATGACAATCACAAGTTCAACGAGCGAGAAGCCACGCTGGTGGGCGGTATTATGGCGTGACAATGATACCTCCCAGCAAACTGCCGCCCGGCATGGTAAGCGTGTTGCTGCCCACGGTGACGATCATTTGCGTATTCCCTTCGACGGCGCCGGTCATATTGACTGTGCAGTTTATCTTGGTACTCGTTGTACCCGTGCACGAGGCAGTGTACGTTGACGTGCCTTGCACAAACTTCACGGTCGTACTACATGAAGCCGGCGAGGAAGAACAGGGCAAATTAGCGCCAGTGAGCGCAAACGGGAAGCTAGACAATGTGCCGCCCGTACGGCTGACGTTGGAAGGCGTCAGACCGGTTACGCGAGGGTAGGTGCTGCTGGTGGTAAGTATGAGCCGCACCTTTTGCAGAAATGCCGTGCCATTAAAGTCAAATGTAGTCGTTGGCGGACTGCTGGAATCATAAGTGGGGATATCGATAGGACTGAAGGCTGTCGTGCCACCATACGGAACTGCAGCTGCCAAATAGTACGTGGTTCCGCTTACAGAACAGCTGGTAGCCCCGGCGTCACCGCAGAAGTAATAGCTACCTGGCACGAGGTTTTGAATGGTGGCGTTACCGTTGACATCGGTAGTCGGGCGGGTATCGCTGGGCGAGACGTTGTCAAAGTAGTAACTGGTGTCGGTAGTGGCTACATATTTTTTATAGCCACCCTTTGCATACACCTTGAGGTTGGCAAGCGGCGTGCCGCTGGTGGTAACGGCCTCAATTACGACACTGGGAGCGCCTTGCTGTTTAAGGGTAAGGGTGGAGTACGACGATTGCTGCGACAATATCTTCTGGCTGGGATAAGTCGGCTGCAGCGTACCCGAGGCCGAAATAGTACTCAGTGTAGAGTAACCGGACTTTGAAGCAGTAATTACATAGTCGGTACCGCTATCGGGTGGCAGACCGTAAAAGATAGCCGTGCCGTTTACATCAGTACTGTCTGAGACATTGGCGTTCGGGGTGATAGTAGTATTGACTACATTTACTGTAGCGCCAGCAATTTTATTGCCATTGTTGTCTATAACGCTTACGAACAGTGCTCCGGTATTGCTGGCCGTTTCAGCTACGCTGGATGAAATTTGTGTATCCACCTGGGCGAGTTTAGTGTTACTGGTGTCGGTAACCGTGACATGAGCGATCTTATAATCCTGTGGGTTTAAGTCCGGATTCGGTGAGCCGGTGGGCGCTGGATAGTTGCGGCATAGCTGCTGAGCTTGGGCAACGGAACCGTAGTTAGCACACCCATCGTAGGCATCGTCAACGTAGTTAATACTGGTGGTAATGGTGTACTTCACACCATTAATGGTTTGGGTTTTGGTGGGGGGAATGGTGGTAGTAGCATAAATACTGCCCCCGGTTACAGCAAGGTTGTCGTAGGGTAACGATTTAAGATATTCCATCTGACTGGTAGCCAGCGTAGTGGCAACGGCCTGTTTGCGGGCCACCACAGTGCTTTTTACCAACGACGTAAACAAACCCATGAAGCTGATAGCGATAATCGCAAAGGCCACTAACGTGACGGTCAATTCCACCAACGTAAAACCTGCCTCTGAATACCGCACGTTTTTCATAATCTTACACACAATTATAAAGCATAAACGTAAATATGTGTGCTATGCTACAAGCAGATTACGGCTTATGCTTACCATAGGCCAAAATAATAAGAAGGTATGAGTATAAAGCCCCCATATTTTTACAAAGACAAGCCGGTATTCGGGCTTGATATCGGGCATGGCACCATCAAAGTCATGCAGCTGGAGACGATTAATAATAAAACTACTATTATTGGGTACGGGACGGCCCATTTTGACATTAAAGCCTTAGAGGAAGGAATAATTGTTAACCCGGGTATTATCCGTGAAGCAGTGTATGATTTGTTCCACCACCACTTGAAAGGGGTTATCACAACTCGCCGGGTAGCGATGGCCTTGCCGGCGTACCGTACGTTCTCGCGCGCCATTCAGCTGCCAAAGCTTGATGAAGCTGAATTACGCGAAGCAGTCCAGCTGGAAGTAGAACAGTATATCCCCATGCAGCTGGACGACCTGTACCTTGACTACAACATTACCCGGAGCACACCGGACAGCACGGAGTTGTTCGTCATAGCTGTTCCGAAAAAGATTATCGATTCCTACTTGGCGCTTGCCAAAATTCTCGACGTCGAGCCGATTCTCATTGAACCGACCGTTGTTGCCGACAGCCGGTTCTTTGCCAAAGATAAAAACAGCGGTCTGCCCAGCATCATCATCGACTTCGGTTCTCAAACGGCTAACATCAGTATTTTGGATAAGACCATCCTCACTACCAGCACGGTTGAGGCCGGCGGACTGGTGTTTACTCAGGCGATTGCCGAAAAGCTGGGCATTACCGTCAAAGAGGCTGGCGAGATCAAAACCAGGTACGGCCTGGACAAAAGCGTGGCACAGAAAGAAATTATTGAAGCCCTAGAGCCATCGATGCAGAAAATCGTGAGTGAAATTCGCCGCATCATACGGTACTACGACGAACATTACGGTCCGACGAGCAAGGTGGAACAGATCGTGACGCTGGGCGGTGGCGCCAATATGCCCGGCCTGGCCAACTACCTTACTGACATACTGAAGATACCGGTACGCACGTTAAATAACCCTTGGGCGTCATTCGATTTCGACGACCTGAAGCCGCCAGCTCAGGCCGACCGTTTGATGTTTGTGACAGTTGCCGGCCTGAGCCTGCTTGATCCGAAAGAGGTGTTTGCCGCATGATCAACCTGCTGCCGCCGGACCTTAAGCTCGAGTATCGCTATGCACGCCGGAATATCATCCTGCGCCGCTGGATTACGCTGGTAGGTTGCGGCCTGCTTGGCCTGGCGCTCATAAGTGCAGGCGGCGTATGGTACCTTCATCAAACTGCCCAAACATACGTAGTACAGGCAGCCGCGGCAGAAGATGCCCTCACGGGCCAAAAGCAGGAAGAAATTGAAAAACAAGTGCAGGATATAAGCAATAACGTCAAGCTATCGG
>JARIHB010000193.1 GCA_029288515.1 Candidatus Saccharimonadota bacterium
TGTGTATAAGAGACAGGTATACCACCAACGCCGGCGTCACCGTTAGGACGCTGGCATCCGTTGAAAAATAACGACGGGCATCGACAGACGTCATAACTTCACCCACCAAATGTTCCTGCAAGTAATGTGCAACTTTACTCATATGCGTGTTGATATTCCCTGGATAATGCTACTCCCTATCATACCACAAGCGTCTTACCCATCAGTACGGCCGCTACTTTTGGCCAGCGAGCACCTTGATGTCCTTCGCGAGCGCATCAAGATTGTTGATCTTAGCCGCATCAACGTCGCCGTTCTGGTTAACACAGTTACGGTTTACCACCACACGGTCGCCGTTATTGAGGATGACCGCACTGTAATGCACCACGGCGTGTTTTTTATCCTGTGAGAATTCATATTTAACCGTAGGTAAATTGTACGTTTTCGAATTGTCTTCACTGTCTTTTAGCACTAGTGACGTGCCCGAACTCGGGCCCTTTACGGTCGCGCCCGCTTTCTTAAGCTGATCGACCTGTGGCTGTACGATGCTGTTAAGATCAGTGCCTGGCAGTTGCGCGGCCGAAGTAGTACCGGTGATCAGTTCACAACTTTTATCGTTAGACACATAATCTTTTATGCTGGCGACACCGGTCTGACGGCCTTGAAAGCCGGGAATATTGTCCGGCGGTAGCAGCATTGCGTTATTAATAGTCGCCAGGTCAACAGCCTGGCTATTACTGCTATGCGTGTCCGTTTTTTTGTCTGAATCACGCGTAAAGAACAAATACGCGGCGCCTGCCAATAAAGCAGCCACTACCAGCATGCTTGCAATGGCAAGCACTTCTTTTGCCCGGCTGCGGCTCTCTCCCGGCATACCGGAGCCCATAGACGGAGTAGGGGGAGTCATAACCGAGGGGGTGACTGGCGGCGCAGGAGGTGTTGGAGGCGTCCATGGTGCCGGTTGGGGCTGGCCTTCGCCCACAGGCGTGGGCGTAGGCAACTCACCGGCGCGGGGAATGGCTTGCGCCGGCGGCTGGGGCACCTGGCCAGGCATTGACGGCTGCTGGGACGTCTGAACGCCGCCAAGACCCTGCTGCCAGTCCGGCTGCAGGCGCGGCGGCGTAAATGGCTGACTGTTTGCTATTTGCCCAGGCTGCGGACGGGGTGGCTGATTTGTGTTCGGGTCCATGCTGGTCTCCTATGCAGGGATTACTACTATCTCAGACTATATTATACAATAAGATAAAGAGTTATCGCCTGTGTCGTCAAGTGGGGCGAAGATTTTTTATCTGATAATTAGGCCCTCGGGCCAGTCCCGCAAGCCGCATACCTGTTGCATGACTGTCACTACCGGTGCAACATGATGTTGGCGGTTATACCGCTGATTCGACAATTCATTGCTCTTCTGGATGAGGTAAGCGATCATGGTCGTCTCTGCGTCGGCAGGGTAAACGTAATGCATCGCTCTTCCGGTTTTCAGGAGTAAATTGTAGTCGAGCATGCCATGACTACTACCGCCAATATCCATTAAATAATCACACAGTGCCGCTACCAGCGTCTCACGCATATCGTCGGGGAGTGCCAAAGGTGTATTAGTCTGTTCAGCCGCCTCAATAACTCCCACCATATCCCGGCGGACAGCATCCCGCTGCATCAATATCGATTTACGCTCGTCGCGTATCGCGGACGTCCAATGGACATCTTCGTGCGTTGCCAGTGTACTGTTGGCATGAGTAATTTCAACCATGTCCGCTGCAACACGCTCGTTGATGTAGCGGCCAACCATCTCGCCGGTATACAGCTCGAAAGTTGGTCGTATGGCGGACTCGAGCATACCAACGCCTTTAACGACATGCCACGCCTCATTGATAGGCGCAATGACCTGTTCATTGAGGCCGAGTAGCAGCTCATTGCCACCATCCACTTCATGCAGTCTAACGTTAAAACCATCATGCGAAGGTGTACATCCATGGTACGTAAGCTCATCGCACCCAGGGTCACGCGCACGGGCAATAAGCGCCGGCACCCCATGGTGAATACGTGCCGAGCAGTCCAGGACTGTACGGACCCGCCTCTCACGCAACAGTACCGACTCGGGCCTACCATCATATGGCGTTAAGCGAACAGCGTTTGCGAGTATATCACTACCGGAAACATAGTCCTGGCCGGCGTTGGTTGTTTCCCATAACTCCCTGCGACCATCAGTCAACGCCTGGTGCATGTCCCGGCGAGCATCTTCCATCTGCTGGGATGCTCGTGCTAATCCGAACTCAAGCTGCTCAATCTGCTCGTCGAGCCTAGAGTGACTCGCGTGAGCGTATTCATGATCAAGTGCAGCATTATCAAAAGCCCCTAGTGCCTTAATGGTCACAGCATTTGCATATGACGGCGCACCTTCAGCTGGTTGCACGGCGTCAGGCATATAATAAGTAGTAGGCAAAGCCGGCATCCGGTCAGCTCCGGGCACCTGCACAGTGTCAAATCCTGCTGCTGATCCATCTATAGGTCTCATATCTTCAGATGTCTCTGGTGGAAGTTCTTCCAGCACTACATTCAGCTCCATAGCACTACATTTTGTTATTGATCAAATTCTACCCTACCGCACAAGCCTAAGTACACTGCATATATCTCTATAAGCGACGGGCTAGCTAAATTTTGCATTCATATAGTATACTGATTGGAGGATATGAAAAGTGGTAACGGGAGCAGAGCAATAAAAAATGCTCGCGAACGCCAAAAATAGTAGAGGGTACTTTTCATGAATATAGAAGAACGATTAGGCGACGCAGGCGAACATGACGATAGCGGATATGACCAACACCCTCACCCTGAGATAATAGATAGAATGGATAGTGGTCTCATTGACCCTGCGCTGCTGGACCCTGAGGTTGCGAGTAATGTGTCAGGGCCACACGTGGGGGTGTCGGGGTATCGTGAAGACTACTTTCGCGAGGTAGCTGAGCGCGCTCAAACCGCGCGAGAGGAACAAGCCGGTGCAGACTACCAACGGATACAAGATAAATTGAAGGCCCTGCGGCAAGAACAATAGGTAGACCAGGGTGCGGGCCTAAACCTGTTATGACGAGGGATTACGATGCTAGCGTCGGTTAAGCTGTCGCCACGCATTTCCTATGGCTATCGACATGAGCTGTTTACTGCCTGCTTCATACTGCTCGATAAAGTCATCAGGAGCGATTTCTACTCGCTCGCTCGCTTCGTCCGATGGAACAAAGTCAGACAGCTTATCAACATACGCAGCATATAGCAGCATATACGAG
>JARIHB010000006.1 GCA_029288515.1 Candidatus Saccharimonadota bacterium
CCAGGGAATTATCTTCGGGCCGGGCCGGGGAAGCGCTGCCGGCTCTATTATTGCCTATGCACTGCACATTACCGACCTTGACCCGCTCAAATATGGCCTGCTGTTTGAACGTTTCCTGAATCCCGACCGTATCTCTATGCCCGACATAGATGTCGATATTCAGGACAACCGTCGTGACGAAGTTATCCAGTATTGTGCCGACAAATACGGCCACGACCGTGTGTCAAATATTGTAACGTTCGGTAAAATGGCAGCCCGAGCCGCCATCCGTGACGTGGCCCGGGTAATGCAAGTGCCATATGCCGAAGCCGACCGGCTGTCCAAGATGGTGCCTGCGCCGGTGCAGGGCCGGCATATTCCACTCAAAGTCTCGATTGAGAAAGATCCGGACTTAAAGCGCGAATATGAGAATAACAATACCTCCAAGGAAGTAATTGATTTGGCTATGGCCCTGGAAGGTACGATTCGCAGCCACGGCGTGCACGCCTGCGGTGTTATTATCGCGCCTGCTTCGTTGGTACAATATGTACCGTTGGAAATGGCTCAGAAGGGTGTGGTGGCTGCTCAGTTCAGCATGGGGCAGATCGAGGAGCTCGGCTTGCTGAAAATGGACTTCTTGGGCCTGAGCAACTTAACGATCATTAAAAACACGCTGCGTATCATAAAAAAAGCCTACGGCAAAGAAATCAATATGCATGAAGTGCCGCTGGACGACGATGCCACATTCAAGCTGCTGGGCCGCGGTGACACTACCGGTGTGTTCCAGTTTGAGTCCTCAGGCATGAAGCGCTACTTGCGTGAGCTGAAGCCGACCGAATTTAACGATGTCATCGCCATGGGTGCCCTGTACCGGCCCGGCCCGCTCTCGGCCGGTCTAACCGACAGCTTTATTAAGCGTAAAAACGGTTTGGAAGAAGTTATTTATGCCCACCCTCTGATGAAGCCGGCTCTTGAAAGCACCTATGGTGTATTGGTGTATCAGGAGCAGGTGATGCAAATTTCGCGCGAAGTGTGCGGTTTTACCGGCGGTGAAGCCGACACACTCCGTAAGGCCATCGGCAAGAAGAAGCACGACGTGATGGCTAAGATGCAGGTAAAGTTTATAGACGGCGCGGTTGAGAATGGGGTGCCGCGGCAGGTTATCGAGAAGTTTTGGAAGGATCTGCTGGGCTTTGCGGACTACTGTTTTAATAAGTCGCACTCCGCATGCTACGGCCTAACGTCCTACTGGACCGCATATCTGAAGGCACATTATCCGTCGGCGTTTATGGCTGCCTTAATGACCAGTGACTTTGACGACACCGACCGCTTGAGCATTGAAATTACCGAATGCCAAAAGATGGGTATTGATGTGCTGCCGCCCGATGTTCTGGAATCATATCATGAGTTTGCCGTCGTGCCAGACCCGCAGAACCCGGATAATCGCAAGGCGCCGATCCGTTTTGGCCTTGATGCTATCAAAAATGTCGGTACTGGCGCTGTAGAAGAGATTCTGCGGGTCCGCAAAGAAAGCGGCTTTACAAACCTGGCAGAATTTTTGGAAAAATGTTCGGTGCGCCTATGTAATCGCAAAGCGCTGGAGAGCCTGGTAAAGGCTGGGGCGTTTGATCGTTTTGGCGATCGTTCCACGCTGCTGCATAACCTCGACAATATGCTGGCCTACGGTAACCGGTTGCAGAAAGAGGCGAATAGTGGCCAGGTGGACCTATTTGGCAATTTGCTTGACGAGGAAACGACGCTTAAACCGCAGCTGGCCCTTGAAAAAGCAGCTACCACGTTTAATTCGCGCGAACAGCTGCTGTGGGAGCGCGAGTTGCTAGGACTCTATTTAAGCCAACATCCGTTATCGATGTATAAAGATTATCTTGAGGAGCAAACGGTGCCATTGAACGCCCTCAAGCCAGAGCACGACAGCAAGGCAGTGGCGATCGGCGGCAGCATAACCGATATGCGTGAAATTACGACCAAGAACGGCTCTAAAATGGCCTTTGTGAAAATTGAAGACCAGTATGGGGAAATTGAGCTTATTCTCTTT
>JARIHB010000001.1 GCA_029288515.1 Candidatus Saccharimonadota bacterium
ATGTTACCATGCCCACTGATGACCGCATTCGGGCAGCGCTCGGTATCCAAAAGGGTTCCGGCAAGCCAAATAGCGAAAAGGTGGCCAAAAAGCTCAGCCAGTCTGCATTGCAAAAGATCGCCGAAGAGAAAGCCCGCGACATGAACACCGACGACGTTGAAGCCGTCAAGAAAATGGTCGCCGGCACCGCCCGCAGCATGGGCGTTGAAGTCGAAGGGTAATCTGCCATATGGGAATAGAGGGCGGAGACACTGCAGGGGATGATGAGTTCAAAGGTATTGACTTCGGAGGTCTGGAGCAATTACTACAAACCGCCGAGAACGGTTTTTATTACCGGAGCGGCCTTGAGGTCGGCAGCGAACTCGCTACAGAAGAGGGCCGTACTCCGGCAGATTTAGGCCAGTTGCTGCCAGCTATTGAACCGCCAGATTCAGAGACTATCGAACGCATGCGGGAATTATTTACAAGGCACGGTATCCCTGACGCAGAGGCTGCTTCACCGGAACTCATCGCCGGCGTCTTAGGATTCATGAAAGGCTTTCGCCCGGAAAGCAGCGACCCTGATGACAGGCCGGACAAGGGTAGGGAATAGTGTATGGCCGGACCGGAATCTTCATCGCTAGACGAACCGGGAGGCCAAGATGCCGAGGCAGTATTTCGCGACTTAAGTGTGAGCGCTGCCTACGCCGAGGGGTATGAGCGAGGCGTGGGTATGACGGGCCAGGAAGTAAACTTTACTGCCATTGGCCTCACGAGCGTGGAAAGAAGAAATGATATTCGTAGCTACTTCGCCGATAAGGGAGTCACTGGCTTTGAATATTTCACAGATGAACAGATCGCTCATTTACTCGGCTACGTTAAAGGAGCAATGCCCTATTTTGAACAATCCGACCCTCCACCTGAAGGCAGCGAAGAACGTTAATTAAATGTAAGTGGGAGGCTGAAAGCCGCTAATACCACAAAGGAGAATAAATATGGCCGAAGAAGACGCCAAGCAGAACGAAGAACATGTAGAGCAGGAAGTTGTTGAAACTTCTGCAGAGGAAGTAAAGACTGCTAAAGCCGGCAAGCGCAGCGCCAAGGCAGTCGCCGAAGCCGACGAAAAGCAGGCTAAGGAAGAGCGCAAGACTCACAAGGCTGAGGCAGACGCCGAGGACAAGCCGAAGCAAAAGGCGAACCCCACACGCAGCCGCCTGGAGCGCCAAGGTAAAAAATTCCGCGACGCCGCCTCTAAGGTAGAAAAGGGCAAAGCCTACAACTTGGCTGAAGCTCTAAAGTTGGCTACCGAAACCAGCCCGGTAAAATTTGACGCGAGCGTAGAAGTACACATCAACCTCAGCGTTGATCCGCGTCACGCCGATCAGAACATTCGTGACAACCTGGTGCTGCCAGCCGGTACCGGCAAGAAGGTCCGCGTTGCCGTCTTTGATGACGCCAAAGTAGACGGTGCTGACATCGCCGGGGTAGAAGCGCTCACTAAAGCGCTTGAAAAAGGCGACATCGCCTTTGATATCCTGATCGCTACTCCGGCCCAGATGCCAAAGCTGGGTAAATACGCTCGCTTGCTGGGGCCGCGCGGTTTGATGCCGAACCCGAAGAGCGGTACGGTTACTACCGACGTAGCCAAGGCGGTTGCCGAAGCCAAGGCCGGTCGCGTTGAATACCGCGTCGACTCGACCGGTATCATACACGTTGCCATCGGCAAGGTAAGCTTTGGCGCAGCCAAGCTCGAAGAAAACGCCCGCGCACTGTTCGCCTCGGTAAAAAGCAACAAGCCGGCCAGCGTAAAGGGTACCTACGTAAAGGCCGTCCATGTCGCTACCACCATGGGTCCGTCAATTACTGTTGAAAACAGCGAAGTATAATACAGTCCCTGATACAAAATACCCCTGCTTGTATAAAGCAGGGGTATTTTTATATAAACCACTGCCTCTTCTTTACAGCCCGGGCGGTTTGGTTCATAATTTGAACAATTACTAAGAGGGAATACTATGCCGCAAAATGACGCACCAGCCGATGGCTACTACGAAGAAGACGCTATGGGTGACGATGAGCTTGACCTCAGCTTCCTTGATGAAGACGAGCCTGACGGCACCAAGAAATAGCCGGCAACCTGCCGGAGGCACCCTATGCGTGTAGGCATTGTTGTGCCGCATATTTTTATGCACCGTGACATTTTGCCACAGGTGATATTTTCGCCGGCCGAACTGGCGCTGTCGCTTGCCGCAGGCCTGCAGCGCACCGGTGCTGACGTCACACTTTTTACACCGGGGCCGGTAGATACCCCCGTACGCAACATCACTGCCAACCTGAGCCTGTTTGAACGCGAACTGGCAGGCAGGGGCGACACATATACCGATCTGCTCAAAAAACATCCGGTCACCTTTGTTACGCTCGCCCGGCAGGTGCAATCCGAACTTATCGCTACCGCCTATGCAATGGCTAATCGGGGCGAACTGGATATTGTGCACGTCTATACCAACGAAGAAGACATCGCCTTGCCGTTTGCCGCACTGTGCACCAGGCCGGTCGTTTTTACACACCATGATCCGTTCAATTTCTTAGTGAAATATAAAAGCGTGTTCCCCAAATATAAAAACCTGAACTGGATCTCACTGTCGCAGGCCCAGCGGGCGGGTATGCCTGCTGGCACCAACTGGGCCGGTAACGTATACCACGGTATTGATGCTGCGTTATTCAAGCCACAATATAGACCAGCGGGCGGCTACGTAGCATACCTTGGGCGAATCATAGAACCAAAAGGCCTGCATATCGCAATCGAAGCGGTGAAACAGTACAACGTCCATAGAAACACCAAACTACAGCTGCATATTGCCGGCAAACATTATGCCGGCCACAAGGATGCATACTGGCAAGAGCGTATTGCACCGCAGATCGACGGTAACGAAGTACAGTATGTAGGTTTTATAAAAAGCGCGGCCGAAAAACAGGCATTCTTAGGCAATGCGGACGCGCTTATTGTTCCTTCCACATTCGAGGAACCGTTCGGCATGGTTATGATCGAGGCCTTAGCCTGCGGCACTCCGGTGATCGGTTTGCACTCCGGCGCCATTCCGGAGGTCATACGACACGGCCGTACCGGATATATTATTCCCAAAGATAACGCTACAACAATGATAGCTAAAGCACTTACCGGTATTCAGGCCATCGACCGGCAGGTGTGCCGGCAGGATTTTGAAGCCCGCTTTACTGCCGCGCATATGAGCGACGGGTACCGCGACGTTTACGAAAAAGTACTCACGGCTTTCGGCAAGAATTAATTAGCGTAAGCCATGTACTTCATGCAGCGCTACAACGTACATACTTTCCGACCAGCCAAGCGGCGTGTTTTCGTTGGCTTCATTGGAGTGAGAGAAATACAGTTCCGGTATTTTGCCGTCCTTTGTAATGGTTGCTGTTGCCTTCAAGAGGTATTCGGTAGCCTTTTCGTCATCGCCAAGCATCTTATAGATAATAGCCAGCCAGGATAGGCCAAAACACCACTCCGCTTCCTCGCTAAAGCCGTCGGTGTTTTTATTATAGTAGGCGTCACCCTTGTAGCGCATCACACCGTGATCTTTGGCCAAATGGTACACCAGGTTCTCGACAATAGTGGCAGCCATCTCTTTGCTTACCACGTTATAAGGGAAAACGAGCGACAGCTGAGCCAGGTCGGTAAATTTCGACTCCGATTCCCGCGGCAGCAGAGTATCGAGCGCAGCCTGGCCGCGATCAATTGCATCTTGGTCGACGTCCATGCCGCCTACTTCCTGCCACTTTTTAAGGCCAGCCAGCACAGCGCCTACCGAGCTGGCGTGCACCTCTTCATTCTCTTCCCACATGCCGCTATCGGCATCGTGCCAATACTCGACATTACAGATGTAGTAGATAAGCGTCTGTACAGTCTTGCGGTCTTTGGCATCGCGCAGCATGCTATGGCCCTTTTGCTCGAAGTCAGCGAGTTTGTAGAGGATGGCACCGATGGCGTCGTGTTGTTTGTTGCCCCAGCTTTCCCAGAACTCTTCCAGTGTCTCGGGATTGTACCGGGCGTGAATATATTGCCAGGTTTCGAACGGCTTATTGGTGATCGCCCAGTTGATCTTATCGATATGCTTGTCGAAGATATCAAGCAAGGTGTGGTACGTTTTAGTTACTACATCCCAGTCGCCAGCGTATTCAAATGCTAATGCTTCGTACACGTTATCGCGCAGCCAGGCTTTATCGTAGCCAGTCGACACGTTGTGCGACGATGCCAGGAATAGTCCGGAAGGAGTAATGAGCTTGCGCAAATTAGCTATGTGGCGTTCAATCTGCGCCTTGGTATCGGCATGAGCGGTGTCGGTTGACATTACGATGCACCTCCGTTGGTATGGTTGTGATCATATGAATCATGGATTGAGCGATTGTATATAAAGCCAAGGACGGCATTTAAAATCGGCTCGGACTGGTGGCCATTATGAAATTCGGCTCGTATCTCGGCCGCCTTCGCCTCTAACATAAACAAGTGAGCCGCTTCCAGCAGATGCTCACGTACCGTACCGTCTTCGGCTTGCTCTGCCGCTTCCAGTAGTGCACGGCTGGCTTGCTGAGCCTCGGCAAGCGGTGCAGTACAGCGGGTACATACACTATACTCACCTAAAGTTAACGTGTGACCGCCGTAGTCAAATGAATCGGCCGGCGGCAATGCGCCCAATACTTCCTGCACAATGTCAGCGGCCTGATGTGCTGCTGCGGCAACATCCGGGTCCTCAGAGTGTTTGCGTATCATACTTGCCTCTAATTGTTTGTTGTAAATAGTATACGGCAATTATAGCACAAGCGTTTTAAAATAGTGATGCTAGAAGTTTTCAAGCTGTTCCATTGTCGCCGCTACGCCCAGGTCGTACTCATGAGACATGCAGAAGACAACGTTAGAGCGTATCGCATCGACAAGGATCTTATCAGGAACCGCATTAGGCAGCTGCATGATGCATCCCGGCAACGAACAGTGGTCCGTCATATCGCGATAGGTGCGGGTCAGCCCATGCACGGCCTTACCTACTGAAACAAAGGGGTCTTCATTCTCTTCGCCCAGCGATACAATTGTTTGTGAGCTTAAAATACTCCCGGTATGTTCGTCTTGCAACACGTATGAATTACCGTAACGCAGTGCGTCTTCATCGGGATAAAAGCAGCTGCGACGAGTGAAAAGCACGTCGTGCCGGCCCGACGCAAAGCGTGCTATTTCTAGCGAACAGAATGGATTTTCATCAGGTACCCCATCAAAAGGCTGCGATTCCGCTACCGTAAGTGGGCCCACATACCTGCCCAGCACACGCGCTGCCTGCCGGGCCAGCGTATCTGCCCGCCAAGGCTCAACGGCATAGCGTCCCGTAGGTTCGTAGGACACACTTATACTTCGCCCCGGAATATGCTCTATCATAATGCACTACCTTACCACACTCGGCCTGCATTACAAAAGGATTACAGAATCACCAGCGGCGCTTTGATGTGAGGGTGGTACTCGTAGTTCTCCAGCACAAAGTTGTCGGTTGTAAAACCGTCTATATCATCCACGTCACCGGTGATTGTGAGCGTCGGAAAGGGTAGCGGCTTGCGGTGCAGCTGCTCTTTGGCCGGTTCGATATGATTGTTGTACAGATGGGCGTTGCCGATGGAAATAATCAGCTCGCGCGCCTCGGTGCCGGTAAGGTGCGCCACCATACATAGCAGCATGGCATACTGGGCAATATTAAACGGCAAACCCAAGAAGACGTCCGACGAACGCTGGTATAATTGCAGGCGCAGCTTGCCCTTGGTAACGTCAAATTGAAACATCGTATGGCAGGGGGGCAAGCGCATTTCCTTAAGCTCGCCAGCATTCCAGGCAGACACAATGATTGCCTTGGAGTGAGGATTATTTTTTATTTCGTCAATAGCCCACTGCAGTTGGTCGAATTCCGTGCCGTCCGGGCGGCGCCAATGACGCCACTGCACGCCATAAATGCGCCCCAGGTCGTTATGTTCGTCCAGAAAGCCGTCCCAATAACGAATTTTGTGCTCGTGCAGATAATCAACTTTGGACGTGCCTTGAATAAACCAGAATAGCTCATGCAGTAAGATATTGAACGGCATCTTTTTGGTAGTAAGCAGCGGGAAACCCTGACGCATATCAAACCGAATCTGCGCGCCAAAGATAGATTTAATGCCGTGGATACCCCGCGTCGGCTTGCTTTTGCCGTT
>JARIHB010000032.1 GCA_029288515.1 Candidatus Saccharimonadota bacterium
ATACGAGATGCAGCGTAGTCTCGTGGGCTCGGAGATGTGTATAAGAGACAGACCAGAACCACGGCCGCTACAGCCGCAGCAAGGGCCACGACGCTGACGGCAGCGATAATAAGCCCACGACCACGATGTAATTTTTCCATAACGCTTACCCTTATTGTGCCATACTTTAGCCCGAAATACGGTAAGCTGATTTAAAAAATAATATTGTAGGCTGCCATAAATAACGGTATGATAAACGTCATAGGATAGTGGTTAAGCTTCCTGTGGTGGGGGTGTCCGATGCCGTATAACGCTAGTCCGTTTTTAGTCCTGTGGTATCTATATCTGGCGTTTTTCGCAGTTGTGCTAATAGCGCATGTACTATGCAAGATCGCGGGTCGGCTGCTGCGTGGGCGTGTAAACGCACTGCTCAAGGCAAAAATTCCAAAGGGCTGACGCATGAAGAAACGCATACGCCGGTATTTTTTTGCATGGGGTCGTGTGTTTGTGTTTGCCGGCTGTGCGGCTATCAGCGCTTTTGTGCTGCTGTCTGGCTATGAGTCGATCTACAATCGTTCGGTGCCTTTCGTGCATACGCTTGATGCGGTAAATTTGAGCGCCTTCGCGCCCAGCTATAACCTGCGGATTGCTGCAAATCCACCGGCAACCATGTATGGCAATTTTGGCAAGCCGGTAACAGTCAAACTGCCAGCCAGTTCGCTGCGTCTGAATGTAGCAGCACCGATTGCTGAGGATAGTACGTGGCTGGCTCGCGCTAACTCGCTGCACATGCTTATTACAAAACCGCCCCGCAGTGGCAACATCGGCATGGCTTTGTTATATTGTCGCAGCAGTTTCCGGACGATAAATGCCAATGACTTGCCAAAGCAAGGCCAAAATCTGTTAGTGGACACCGATCAGGACTGGCGGTATGTGTACCGCATTACCAACGCCAGCACCTACGCCGATAGCCAGCCGTATATCCCATCGGATGATGGCGCGCGCGGCAAGCTTGTTATTGCTTGTGACGATACTGCTCACCAGGTAAGCAACGTAATCGAGGCAGACCTGTTGTCTGTGCAAGGAGTTGAACAATGACAAACGCCGACCTGTTTACCCTTTTTCGTAACATAACGATTTTTTTGGCAACCATCATGCTGGCCAAGTATTTTATATTTTTGTTGCTCGCAGCTTTCTTCCCAGTACGCGAACAGTTGCGCCGCCGCCGGGTGCTGAAGCGCGAACTGAGGCAGCACGGCTTTATTAGCGAGTTTACGCCGCGAGTGTCGGTGATTATACCGGCGTGGAATGAAGAGGTAGGCATTTTAAAGACTATTCGCTCGGTGCTCAACAACGATTACCAAGATGTGGAGATCCTTGTGATAAACGACGGTTCAACTGATCGCTCGCGTGAGTTGGTAGAGGCCTTTATAGAGGAGTCACACCAGTACGATCAGGCGTCCGGCTCTTTGCGGCAGTATTACATACCTAACGGCGGTAAGGGTGCGGCTTTAAATTACGGCATCAAAGAAAGCAGTGGGGACATTATCCTCACTATCGACGCCGACTC
>JARIHB010000074.1 GCA_029288515.1 Candidatus Saccharimonadota bacterium
ATGGGGAATACCCAGCCGTCGCCCGCGCGCTTGCCAAACAGTGGCGCAACGTGGGAGCCGACGTAAAAGTGGTCATCTCACCCGACGACGCTACCTTCCAGAATACCCTCGCCTACCATAGTTACGACGCGGTGCTGCATGGCATATCTATTGGCGTGGACCCTGATGTGTACGTGTACTGGAGCAGCACGCAGGCCGATATCCGTGCGCCGGTGCGTTTGAATTTATCGGAGTATCAATCTAAGCCGGCGGACATTGCCCTGGAGGCGGGCCGTACCCGGCTTAACCCGGCATTACGGTCTGAAAAGTACAAACCCTTCCTGCAGGCCTGGCAGGCAGATGCTCCGGCGCTGGGATTGTATCAGCCGCGCTTTTTGTACATTACCCGCGGCACCGTGTACGGCCTGGAGGAGCATGCCATAAATACCGACGCCGATCGTTTTGCTAATGTGCAAGACTGGCAGATCCGTCAGGCGCGGAAAACCCCAGAATAAGAGTGCGTTTTCGAAACAGTGTGGTATAATTTGCTAGTAATTCACGCGCGAGTGGCGGAATTGGTAGACGCGCTAGTTTCAGGTACTAGTGTCTTCGGACGTGGAGGTTCAAGTCCTCTCTCGCGCACCATTTTAGAACTACAGATAAGAAGGCGACCTATTGCAGGCGTCTTTTTATTTTGCCCTACGTTTCGCATCTGTAGTCTGGGTTCAAGCCCTCTCTCGCTGAAATCGGCAGTGCTATACTGAGGACATGATAACCAAAGCTGCACTTCTGTTATTTCGCGAGAATCAAGGTGTAAAAGAGCTACTTTTCGCCCGTGCAAAAGGCAAGCCGTATTATGTTTTTCCTGGGGGTAAGCAGGAAGCTGACGAAACCATCGATCAAGCACTGCAACGAGAGCTTCAAGAAGAGCTCGGTACTCAAGTATCAGGCGTAAAGAAACTTGGCGTAGTAACCGGCCAGACACCTGATGGTCGCGACATAGAAATGCACTTATATTCCGGAGAATTGCAGGGTCAACCGCATCCGCAGGCTGAGATCGAAGAAATTGCCTGGATGAGCTTGAACGCTGTGGCTGAAAAACAAGAGCAGATGACGCCAATGACACTTGGCCACGTATTACCTTTTTTAAAGGCGCAACAAATCTGGTGACGAGTCTATTTGACATAATTATACTCCTTTGATACTCTATAATTATGAGTACAGTAAAGTTACAAGTACCAATCGATAAAGAGGTTCGCGATGAATGGGAACGCTACGCCGAGCGTAATGGCTTTGACTCATTGCAGGCCTACATTCGTTTCCTCGCCAAAGCCGATATAGACGGTCGACGCGTCAATCTTGAAGAGTCTGTCCGGCTTAGCCCTGCGGCCGAAGCTCGTTACGCCAAAGAAATTGCAGAGTTTGATAAGGAGCGCCGGCAGGGTAAGGTAAAGAGCTACGACAACGTGGACGATTTTATGCGGGATTTGTTGTCGAATGAAGAAGCTTGAATATACAAAGCAATTCCAGAAACGACTCAAACAGCGCTACGGTTATCAACCTAAAGTCATTCAACGGTTGAAGCTCCATCTAAAATTATTTAGTCGAGGCGTTCGCAAAGAGCCAATCAACGACCATCCGCTTACAGGTAAGCTTAAGGGTCTTCGAGCTTTTTCAGTGGGTGGTGATGTCCGCGTTGTCTATCAAGAAACAGAAGACCATTATTTGTTGCTCGATATCGGTTCTCATAATCAGGTATATTGATCTGCTTCTTGTACATTAACAAAATGCTGTCATGAATGGTGTTCCATCTAAGGTCGCAGTGGCGCACCATGATTTGATCCATTTTAATCCCTAATCTGTTAATGTGATTCGCGTTCTCATTGCCTCTATCTGGTAAGATAAGGCTATGAGCAAAGATGACTCCTATGTCGCCATAGTGAAAGGCAAACGAGTGACCTTTACGCATCAGGGGACGGCGGTTATTCCAGCATTTAAAGATGTCACAAGCGTTTCGGCTATACCATTCACCAAGTCCGGAAGCATTGTCGCGGTGCACCTTCGTCATCGGGGCATTGATATTCCTGGTGGTCACGTAGAACCCGGCGAACGGACCCCAGAAGAAACCCTGAAGCGCGAAGTTATGGAAGAAGCGTGCATGACAATTCGGGATACCGTCTTAGTTGAAGTAATAGCATCTGATTTCTTCGATAGCCCCTCGTATATGCTGCTATATGC
>JARIHB010000087.1 GCA_029288515.1 Candidatus Saccharimonadota bacterium
CCAGTAGCGGCCATCGAAGGATACCTAGCTTTAGCTCTCAATGAAAGCGTCAGCAAGGTAGACGCCAAAGCTCGCGAATACCTCGAAAAAGCTCACAGCAGCACTAAACATCTGGGGAAATTATTCCAAGATTTACTTACCAGCGCTAAAGCAGAAGATGGACGGCTGACGAGTCACCCGCAGGTCATCGAGATGGGCGCCTATCTGCAGCAGCTGGTTGAAGACCTTCGTTTCTCCGCCCAAAAGAAAGGCTTATCCAGCGAGTTTGTGGTGGGCGCCGGCGAAGCGATTGACGCCACTCATCACGAAGCCATCGATGCTACTACCGACAGCACAAACAACGCCCTCAAGGTGGTCAAGCCGCTATACTACGTTAATGCCGACCCCGACCGTATGCGCGAGGTTATCACTAATCTCTTTGATAATGCCTGCAAGTACACCGACCAAGGCAAAGTATCCATCGGCCTGACCGGCAACAACCAAGTAGTACAGTTTTACATCCGCGACACCGGCCCTGGTATCCCTGCCGATGATATTCCGCACCTCTTCCAAAAATTCTACCGTGTGGACAACTCAGCCACCCGCACCGTGGGCGGCACCGGTCTGGGATTATTCATATGCCGCAAAATTGTTGAACTATACCAAGGTCGTATCTGGGTAGAGAGCACCTTGGGTAAGGGCAGTACCTTCTTTATAAATCTGCCGCGGCTTACCGCGCAACGAGCGGCGCAACTCCAATCACAGGCTGCTATGCAAAGCCTGGAAGGGGGCGCAGCAACAACACCGACAAAAACATAACTTGCCGCAAAAAACCGTGCTACAATACCATCAAACATAAGCTACACAATGATATAGGGGAACACATGGCCAAGATTCTGCTCGTCGAAGACGACAACAAC
Organism: Candidatus Saccharimonadota bacterium; assembly: GCA_029288515.1. Lineage (GTDB taxonomy): Bacteria > Patescibacteriota > Saccharimonadia > Saccharimonadales > UBA4665 > PMNU01. Next base: position 900 of record JARIHB010000087.1, read on the forward strand.
CTGCGCGAAATATATGAAGCGCGCTTGCAGGCAGAAGGGTACGATATCGTATCGGCCCAAGACGGCGAATCGGCCCTGGTAGTTGCTAAGCAAGAACAGCCCGACCTTATTATTTCCGATGTTATGATGCCGCGTATTAGCGGCTTTGAGATGCTGGATATCCTACGCAACACTCAGGGGATGCGCGACGTAAAAGTTATTATGCTCACAGCGCTTGGCCAGGCCGAAGATAAAACGCGTGCCGACAAACTCGGTGCAGACCGGTACCTAGTGAAGTCGCAAGTGACCCTGGAGGATATCGTCCATGCCGCTTCCGATCTACTGGGTGGTAATGCCGCAGCGGGCGGCACGCCAGGGGCGGCACCGGCAGCCACAGCTCCAACGCCAGGGGCGGCACCCGACGCCGCACCGGCTGCTCCCACTCCTGAAACTTCAGCACCGGAAGCAATGCCAGAGCCAGCGGCAAGTCCGGCGCAACCGGCTGCTCCGGCTATGCCAGCCGTTCAGGCGCCCGAACCGGCACCGGTAACCACGCCCGAGACCGTTCCGGCGGCAGCACCGCCGTCAGACCCGACGTCTACGCCGGTAATCACATCACCAGACCCTGCACCTGTCACAGCCGCAGACCCGGCAACGCCCGCGCCCGCAGTCGATTCTGTGTCTGATGTTTCTAGCACTGATCCTTCGGCAGCCGTGCCGACAGCTCCAGATACTCCTGTATCACCCCCTATACCACCAACCGAACCATCTGGAACCACCGATGCAGGCTTACCGCCGGTAGCAACACCACCGTCTGAACCGCAGGTAGAGCCAGCATCTGAACCAACACCGTCCGTCATTGCGCCACCCTCCGAAGAGCCAGCCCCAGATCCATCATCGGCAGAGCCGACACTGACACAGCCTGCTGTAACACCCGGGCCCGAAAGCGGTGAGCAGGCCATGGCTAATGCCGTTAAGGATCTGCTCGACAATACTGCTCCTCAGGCCGAGCCTGACACGCCCGCGCCAGGTGCAGGCGAGTCCGAGCCAGTACCCCAAACACCGCCAGCTGCTCCTGAGGCTCCAGCATCAGAAACCACTTCCACTCCAGAGTCATCCCGTACGGTTCCACCTTCTGAAACTCCAGCCGCAGAGGCACCATCTCCCGCCGCAGTATCCCCCGAAGCACCTGAAACTCCAACCGCCCCGCAGCCAGCGCCTGAGCCCGACACCTCCGACGAAGGTGACGATGCCAGCACTCGTAAAAAGATTATTCAGCCGCTCTCGCCCGATGGTCAGCCGGCGCAGCCAGATCTTAACGCGCTGCTTGCCAAAGAGGGCATCACTGATTTCGATAAAGAGACACAAGCTGCTCCGGCAGCTGCCTACGCCGCGCAAGTCCAAGCGCAAACGCCCTCATCCGGCGTACCGCACCCACATGAACAGCCGGAACCGCCGCACCAGCCCGGACACGTTATCTCGCCAAATCCTACGCAGCCCACCGACAATAACGGTAAACCCATCGATCCCAACAGCATTGCCTTGTAGGGAACAGCTATGCGTATCAATAAATTCATCGCCCTTGCTAGCGGGTTGTCGCGCCGTGCCGCCGATGCCGCCATGGACGCTGGCAGGGTAGAAGTGAACGGCCGTTCACCGCACACCGGCCAGGATATCACCGACGACGATGTCGTGATGCTCGACGGGCGGGCATTGCGCACGCCAGACCATACGCAGACCATAGTATTTCACAAGCCGCGCGGCTTTGTAGTGAGCCGTGACGGGCAGGGGAGCCGCACCATTTACGATCTGTTACCGCCGCAACTGCACGCTTTAAAGCCAGTCGGCCGGCTTGATAAAGACTCCAGCGGATTACTGCTGCTAACCAACGACGGCACGCTCGCCCAGGAGCTGACGCACCCCGGCAATAGAAAAGTTAAAGTATACGAGGTAACACTCGTACAGGCGCTGCAGCCCCTTCACCGCCAGATGATCCACGAAACTGGCGTGCATCTGGATGACGGCCCGAGCACCTTACGGCTGGAGCGCATACACGAAGGCAACGACCACGCCTGGCGCGTCCGAATGCACGAAGGCCGGAACCGCCAGATCCGACGTACATTTGCCGCGCTTGGCTACCAGGTTCACACCTTGCACCGGGTACGTTTTGGCGACTACGCGCTGGGCACACTGAAGCCAGCCGCATATCACGAGATACAAACAGACTAATTGTCTTGGAACATACGCCTCAACCGCACGCCCAATCCGCGTAGCCCGGCGGTTGGCAGTGATGCAGGAAGCAGCCTTTGCAGCGGTTCGGCAGGCATGCCTTTCAGTTCTTCAGCAAGCGTTGCATAGCGGTTCACGGCTGTAGTTTTATCACGCCGCCAGGCATCATATGCCGGGCGCAGTTCGAGGTTCAAGGCATCGCGCTCGGCCGTAAGGATATCGAATTGCACGGTACTTGCATGCATCATGAGCCACTCGTAGCGTTCGATCACGCCAGCCGCTCGGAGCCGGTCGGCCACTTGTGCAACCGGTGTTTGCAGTACGGCGGCGAGCGCCGCTTGGCCCTCAGGCCTGCAAATGGCGCTCAGCAAACTGGCGGCAGCTTCCGGGTCCGTAACATCACCGCGCAGCAGCGTACGTATATCCTGCGGCAGTTCAGCAAAGCCGTATGCTTCATCGTTGGCGGGCGGGACAGCGGGACGGGATAACGCAAGGTACGTGTCTACCCATGGCCCAACGCCTCTCAGTTGGGCCGCAGCTCGGATCGGCCCCGCTAGTTCTTCGGCGACATTTTGCAATATTCCTACATACACATCAGTATGTTTGACTGTTTGTGTCCCTGGAATACTTTGGGGGTCGGTTGTCTCAAGAGGTACGAGGTTATTAATGACTTCATGGGAACCGTAGGCCGTCTCGGTGTGCACCGTCAGCCCGCTGCCATTCCAATAATCAACCAGCATGCCAGAGGAGTGCACATACACATCAGCAGTTCTGGACACCGGCACCACCTCACCATTAGGCAACATAAAACTGCCAAGATGCACAGAGCTGTAATGCACAAAAATACCGGCATCTATCTTGTACGCACCCTCCATCGCCTCCTCAAGCACTGTGCTTGTTGCCAGGTACTGCTCGTACAGTGCTGCGTGTTCCACTTCACACTGCTCAAAACCAACGCTTTCTTCAGGCCGGAAGCGTTCCGGCAATTCAGGCGGGCTATCAAGCAACGAACGCTGTAGATATACAAGCCGCTCCACGGCGTCCACCGGCAGGCCGCCGCGCACGTCCAGCTCCGCAGCGTTCGGCGCTGTTACTGCCGGTGTGTAGTCGACCTGGGTATAAACTGCAGCCTGAGCGTCAGCCTGCCACACTGCATCACGGCCGGCGTGCAATGGATCAGCATACGTTTCCGCCGCATCTACAAAGGGCAGATACTCATGTGGTGGTGGAAATTCTGGCGATGTATCGTTGTCAAAAGCCATAAGAATCGCACTAGTATACCACCGTTCACCATTCAGTGCTAAACGGTCGCGGATTGCCGCGCAATTCTGTCCAGTTGCCAGCCTCAAAGGGAAGCTCAGACATAGGCACCTTTGGCTTGGTGCGCGATCGGAACGTTTTCAGCCGCCGCGCTAGCTCGCTCGCGGCTTCAACCTTTTGTTCTGCGACCGCCCGCCATTCTTCAAACTTCACCCGGAACTGGGCGTCGAGGGCCGTACGTTCAGCCACGGTAATAGCTTCCTCGATCGGCTGAGCCTGACGCATCAGCCACAGCAAGCGTTCAGTCACGCCATACTCTTCGGCGTATGCCAGCAGATCCTCGGGCGGCGCAATTGCAAGCGCCCGCCATTTCTGCGGCACGTCCGAACCATACATAAAGTGCAATGCTTGGCGTATGTGGTCCAGATCATCTCCCGGACAGTGCAGCGCCCCCAGCAGACCCATTGGCAAAGCTAACATACGGCCTGCTGTTTCCTGAATACTTTTGGACGGTGGCTGCAGCTCGGCAAACGGTGCTACCCACGGTTCCAACGCCGATTCCCGCGCAGTAGCTCGCACTTCGCGCACCAGGCGTTCCGCCACCTCAGCGAACGTTCCCATCTGCATATCCGATACACGAACGCATTCCGTGAGGTACTCCCCGGGAGTACCCGTAATAACACCTGGCCGCTTACCACTATCAGGGCGGGTGTAGGTATGTACCGTAATGGCCGGATGGCCGTGGGCATCGTATAGTACTGATTGTTTATTTAAACGGGCTCGTACCTCACAAACCACTGGCTGCAGGGTACCGTCCTCCTGTGCATAGACGCCGTCATGTATGGAATTCAGACTATATCCATAGTCCTCCTTTCGCCGTGTTCCATGCATGGCACGTACCAGTTCATTTACCGCCCTACGCCCCCGATCTGCCAACGCAGCGTGTTCAACTTCACATACGCCATAGCCAGCAATCTCATTCATCTCCAACCCGCGCCCCGTCGGGCGTTCGGCCATGGCCGCCATTCTATCGTGCAGCAGATAGGCGAGTTGGTCAGGTATGCTCAAAACGTCAAGCACACCTTCCCGGTCAAGAGCGGCCGCAGATGGGGCCGTTACAACACCGACAGTATCAGCTGCAGCACCTATGCCGGCCGCCAAGGCTTCCGTATGGAATATAATGTCGTCTGGATTATCAAACACGTGGCGGTTAAGCAACTCAAGGTGAGCATATTCCTGCCACAACCTCTTTTCTTCGGTATCAGGGCCTTGCGCGACCACACCGGCGTGGAGTCCGCCGGTCTCGTCGTAATGTCGCATCGGAATATCAGATGGCGGGTAGTCACCGCCTGATGCGGCTTCTCCGTGGCTGTCGAATTGCATTACTGTCTATTCTACTACGCAGCGGACGGAGACCCAGGCGCCCGATCGTTTATCTGCGCCATATCCGATAGCCGTCCTACAAGCTGCTCCAATAACTCAACCTTCCGCTCCTGGGAAGTCATCTCTTGCCGGAAGGCCGGCAATAATAGAAAGCTGCGCGCATAATCGTTGGACCTACGGACGCTGGCCCGGATTGCCGCAGCATTATCCAACACCCACCTATACCGCTCTACGATGCCGTATATCTCCAGCGCTGGGAGCACACTACCGAGTGGTTTTTCCAGTAATGTGCGGAGCGCTGTCTCATAGGAATCGCCAAACACCCAACATAAGTCGGCATGAGCCGTGGCAGCATCCTCCCGCGGCGGGCCACCAAGCAGATGTATAATTCCGGCGTCTTCAGCCCCCAGTTCGTTAGACGTCGGAGGGACCACTTTCGCCGGTGCCGGTAAGGCAAGGTAGCCTTCCAGCCAGGGGGAGACCGCGCGCCATTCGCTTTCCTCGATGAGACATCTATCAATATCCCGCACTATCTCCCCAGCGGGAGCCAGAGAGACATCCCCACTAGTGAGTGCAGTAACCTGAGCGTCGGCGTCATAGATAACATCGCCGCTTGCAACACCGGTCAGCGGCCGTTCGCCGCCGTCACCAACAAAACCATGGGTAGGCCGATGAATAATATGTCGCTTTATCGTTAAGAGTGGTCTCGACCCCCTGGTATCCAGCGGCCGGCCGTCATCACCGGCTTGATATATTACTTCGTATGCCAGGGGCACTTTCTCGCCATCTGGCATTGTGTGCGTCGTCTGGTGCCAGGAGGAATACACCTTACGTTCGCCTTGTTGCAGAGGCTCCGGGCGTCCCATAACGTCCAGCAGAGCACTGCATGCCGCACCATAGCGTTGTTCAAGGGCTTCGTATTCTTCAAGACACAGCGGAAGCTGCGGGCTTTGGTCCAGGCTTATTTTATGGACCTCAGCCAGCGCTTCATTAGTCCGCAGGCGGCCACGTGCCAGTGCCAGATCAAGGTTCTGATCGCCCATTATGGCGTCAACCCGTTCAGCCGGGGTCAACGGCAGAGGCGTCGGCGTCTCCTCAACTGCCTGAACTTCCGGGGGCGTTTCCAATGGCACAACTTCCAGCCCTGGCTGTTGAGGCTGATCCGCCAGTGCTGCCTCGTGTTGCCCATAGCTTGCTAACACAGCCTTACCAGCCTCGGCCGTCGCGCCAAATCCTGTTGCGGCCGCAGGCACCAGCCCATCACGATCACCATACACGTCAGGTATCTCTATGTCTGGCCCGCCGTCCGGATTAGCTCTCATCATATACTATATGTAGTTCACCTTGGTTAGATTAGCAAGTCCACGCGTATACGGTTACTGAATATTAAGAATATTTTAACACTTCTGTCAATAGCCTCTATCTGTTATAATACTGGTAATGAGCACAGCCAAAACCCCCATTGTCGCCATCGTGGGCCGGGCCAACGTAGGCAAATCCAGCCTGTTTAATGCTATCCTCGAACGGCGTGAAGCAATCGTATCCAACACGCCGGGCACCACGCGCGACAGCATTATGGGCAAGGCCAGCTGGCGCGAGCAGGACTTCTGGCTGGTAGATACCGCCGGCATTAAGGATGCCGAGGATGCCTTTGAGTTTTCCATCCAGGAACAAATCCAGCAGGCTGCCGAAAGTGCCGATGTGATATGGGTGGTCGTAGAGGCCGACATACCTATTACCGAAGAAGACCGCCGGGTTGCCAAGATGGCCCTCAAAAGCCGCAAACCGGTCTTTTTAGTTGTTAATAAAATAGATAAGGCCCGTAAAGCCCGCACCGATCTGGACGCATTTCAGCGCCTTGGCATAAAACCTATCATACACACCAGTATGACCCAGCACCGCGGCATCGCCGAGTTGCTGGATACGCTTATTGCCTATATACCTAAGGCCACCATCCGGGAAGACGATAACCGGCTGCACATCGCGTTGCTTGGCCGGCCAAACGTCGGGAAGTCTGCGCTATTTAACACCTTGGCCAAAAAACAGCAGGCCATCGTAGCCGACCGCGCCGGTACTACCCGCGACATCAACCGTGCCGTTGTGCGGTATGAAGGCCGCGAAATCGAACTGATGGACACCGCCGGTATCCGCCGGCCCGGTAAAATCGGGCAGGGGATTGAACACTTTAGCGTTATCCGGTCGCTGAGCGCCGTTGAGCAAGCCGATGTCTGCCTGCTGCTGATGGACGTTAATGAGCTAAACGTCGGCCTCGACCAAAAAATCGCTGGCATGATCAAAGAAGCGGGCAAGGGGATCATTCTAGTCGTCAGCAAATGGGACGACGCCCTCGATAAAGACGCCTTCACCCGCGACGCGCTAGCCCCTGAAATCGCCGCCACATACGACTTCGTACCATGGGCGCCGCTGATCTTTACCAGCGCCGTTACAGGCCAGAATGTCACCAAACTATTCGACCTGGCTATGGACATTGCTACACGCCGCGAAAAGCGCATCGCCACCAGTGACCTTAACCGCTGGCTGCGCCAGACCGTCGACAAGCACCCGCCAGCCGGCCTCAAGAACCGGGCGCCGAAGCTCAACTACATTACCCAGGAGGATGATAACCCTATTCCGGCTTTCAAAATATTCGGCAGTCACACCAAATTCCTGCACTGGAGCTACAAGCGCTTTATGGAGCGTGAATTCCGCGAACGCTGGCATTACGAAGGCACGCCGGTACAATTCTGGTTCATCGAAAAACACGAAACACACAAGCATGGCAATAGCCCCACCAAAGAACCGCGCAAGAACAATGGCAACCGTAATCGTGCTTAGTCGGCTTCAGCGGGCAGCATAACGCCGCCATAGCGGGGTGTTAGGTACTCGCGAGACTTATAATCCGGCTCATCGTACACACCCTGCAGCAGCGTTACTTCGGCTGCCAGTAACCCAGCTTCGCCCACGACGCGCGTCAAAAACAGCGCCTGGCTGTATTCATAGGCAGGATCGGTATACCACAATCGGTCGTTCACTACCTCGCGCAAGACTCTCGACGAGATATCATCACGCGTGAGTGCTTCAACCGTCATGCTATATACGCCTTCTATACGGGCGTGAGAGGCGAGCGGCCCTACATGCCGCTCAGCATACGTTTCAAGCGACAAGTACCGTCGGCTGCGTCCCACGAACGTTTGAATATATTTCCATCCAGCGGCAGTCATCGGAGTGCCCAAAACCCTGTATGTATGAGGAACACCGGCCACCACAAAATCCTCAACCGGCTGCACATCCCGGCAAAACTGCCCCACAACTTCCTCAACAGAAGTATCAGCGCCTGCTACAAACAACTCATGAGGTTCACCATCCAAAACCCATGGCACCGCCTCGCCTAACTGGGCGGTGCGTTTTGCATAATAGTCATACGCCTGTTTGGTCACCGATTTATCTCCTCCTGTGCCTTCGAGCAGTCTGCGCTGTTTACTCCCTCTAGTGTGTATCGTTTTTATACTTTATTCAATCTGTTGTCAACAACTGCGCCCGTTCGCTATACTACGCTATATGTCTTTATTTCAACGTCGTCCTAACCAAGGTGAGACCGTCCAATACTACACCTTCGGCCAAACCAAGACTGTGCTTATCGTGGGCTTAGGCAATCCCGGCCGTGAATACGACGGCACCCGTCATAACATTGGCTTCGCGTGCCTGGACGCTTTTACACAAGCCAACGATTTCCAACCCTGGATAGAAAAAAAAGACCTTAAATGCCATGTAGCTACCGCCACGCTCGGCGAAACGCGGGCCATTGCCATTAAGCCCGTTACCTTCATGAATCTGAGCGGCGAAGCAGTGCAGGCCGTCGCGCATTTCTACAAAATTCCCGCAGAAAAAATTGTAGTAGTGCACGACGAGCTCGACATTCCCTTCGGTCAGATTCGCATGCGTATGGGTGGCAGCAGTGCTGGCCACAACGGCCTTAAATCAGTCATAAGCAGCATAGGTGAAGGGTTCGGCCGGGTTCGCATCGGTATTGGCCCTAAAGTCCCGGAACAAATAGATAGCGCCGATTTCGTGCTTGCCCGGTTCAGCAAAGACCAAGAAACGCATATCGCCGCCCTTGTGCGCGAAGTTAGCGCCATTCTCAGCGAATACGCATACGGCGATGGCCAGCTGCTCAACGAAACCCGTTCATTTATTATTTGATTTTTGACGAACATTCGGTACAACTGTTAGCGGCGCCATTGCACGGGGGCCGTCATATTTTTCGGCACAAAAAATGGCCTGCAAGAGGGGGTGGGCACCGCTTGCAGACCAATTTTCGGGGACCTCCCAAAGGAGATCCCCAACACCCTTCAACCCACCCCAGCGATAGCGTCGAAAACTAAAACTCCAAAAAGTTTCGCGCCGGCTGCAAGCAGCCATCTTCATCAGACACGCTGGCCCACTACATAGGGCCTCTGCATCCGGTACAAGACCGGGACAGGGGTTGCTACTCAAACGGACGAATCCGCCAGTAGCGTGTTAAAGGGGTTAGTTTGTTTTAGAACGTTTGTCTATGATGCAAGCACCGCAGGCAAGCGCCAAAAGTAAGTGGAGGGTAACAACTTTCAAGTGGCCGTTCTAAAACAACCTAACAATTTGTTAGAATGGGGGATATAAGGTGCGTAAACGTAATACGAACGCTTACAGAGGGCTATTCTAGCATTATGTATTGTTCATGTCAATACTTTTTTATATAAATTATTGTTAATGTCAAAAACCTTACGCTTATGCACCACACCGTCCCGCCGCGGCTCCGGCACATTCCGCGCCCACCCGAGCAGCTCTATAGTATAGGCGCACCGCTTGCAGAACTGCTGAAAAATCCAAGCGTTACCATCGTAGGCAGCCGCAAAGCAACCCCCTACGGCGCACAGGTGACGGCCCGGCTGGCCGGCGAACTGGCCGAAGCAGGCGTTGTGGTCATCAGCGGGCTGGCCATTGGCGTGGACAGTATCGCCCACCGGGCAGTGCTTGACGCCGGCGGCCAGACAATCGCCGTACTGCCATCAGGGCTGGACGCCATATACCCCCGTACCCACCGCGGCCTGGCCCGGCGTATTACCGAACAGGGCGGGGCACTGGTCACCGAATACCCCGAGGGCACGCCCACCTATCCGTCAAACTTCATCGCCCGTAACCGCATCGCCGCTGGCTTGTGCGATGCTGTCATCATTACCGAAGCAGCCGAACGGAGCGGCACCCTCAGTACCGCCCGCTTCGCATTGGAACAGGGGAGGGAGCTGTTAGCGGTGCCGGGTAACATTACCAGCCCGACATCCGCGGGCACAAACAACCTCATCAAGATGGGCGCCGCACCGGTCACCAGCGTAGACGACATCCTGCACGCCTTAGGGATTACACCGGGCAAGGCCAGGGCCGCACCCCACAGCAGCGACCCGCACGAACAGACCATACTGGACCTCTTATATAAAGGTACGTCGGACGGGGCCGAACTGCTCGCCAAAAGCAACATGGACGTCAGCCTGTTTAACCAGACGCTCACCATGCTGGAAATAAGGGCTGTCTCT